>CAYTNQ010000045.1:0-26640 GCA_964439175.1 uncultured Anaerolineales bacterium
GCCGCCAGGAAAATCAACGTGGTCTCTTTGCTCAACGCGGCCAAGCTGAAGGCAACAACAGCCAACCTGCGTCGTTCTCTAGCCCAGGCTAATATGGCCCATTGCACGAGTGCTTGAGCCAGGGGCTCATTAAGATCAGCGCGCAAGGCCAAAAGTTGTGCACCATACAGGCCGTAGCTCAGGGCATACCAGCGACTCACACCCAAATCGATCAGGAGTAACTCAGTGGCGTACGTTCCCAATCCAATAGCGGCTATGTTGATAGCGATGAGTGCCCATGGAATCAATCCCGGCCGGCCCAGAGCTAACAGCCGGGCCAGAATTGGGTAGAGAATACGTTGATAACGGTAAGCCGGCACATCCAGATAAGGGGCGGCTCCCAATGGTCTGAGGGCGATTTGATAGGCGAATTGCCCGTCGTAGCCTTCGCTACCCTGCGGGTCGCCTTCGCTGAAGCGTGTACCCAGCAGCGCGAAGGCCATTGGGTCGCCGCCTGCGCTGATGAGCACGCCCGACACGTAGGCCAGACACACTATGACGATTACAAATGTTGGCGTTATCCGAATGCGAAAAGGCATCGTTCTTATGGCCGTCTGGGCTCAAGAGTTGGATATTGTGCTAAAAGTGCAGCGAGTCCTTGCTGCGCCGCTTGATTATAAGGTTCGTGTCTGAGCAAGTTCTGGTAGATGGCCATTGCCTCTGAGGGGCCATTTTGCGCTAATACCAATTCTGCCAGCGCAAGAGATGGTTTGCTTAAGTTTTCGGCAGGGTAGGGAATCATCAAGCAGAAGGGTTGCTCTGTCGGCAAGGGTTGGCGGTGCCCAACCAAGGTAGCATAATCGGTGCGAATGGCAGTGCTCGCGGCGATGGCTCGTAAATAGTTACTCTGAGCCAATGAAGTATTTCCCTGCAATTCGGCAAGATGTCCCCAACGGTAATAATAAGATGGTTCGTTGGGCGACAAGGCAATAGCTTTCTGAATGTTGGCTTCAGCCAGGGTTAAATTTCCGCCACTCGTCAGGGCTTGGGCCTGATAAGCGTAAGTTGCTGCTCTATGTAAAGGATCATCTGCTGCCAGGAAATCTCTTGCGCGCGCTACCTCTCCCATCGCAAGCAGCGATTTGGCTTGCCCTATCTGGTTGGCTGGCGGGGTAGAATAAAGTGCCAGCGCTGTCTGGTAATTGCCACTATAGAACGCGATTTCGGCCGCCTGATTTGCGTTGTCAGTCAACTGTTGCGCTACATTGGCTGAGGCTTGCAGCATCTGACGGCGACTGTCGCTAACCCGCCAATAAGACGACGTCCCCACTCGTGGAAAAGCTAATAAGACTTGGGCGTATGCTTGTTGTGCCAGGTCCCTCTCTCCGGTGGACTCCAGATAGTATCCCAGGTTGAAGTAGAAGGTCACCTGGCTTAAATGGTAGCTATAAAGACCACCGGTGTGCAATGGTGCAATAGAGATAGCCTGACGCATTAGTTCAACGGCGCTTTGATGCTGGCCTGATTGCCAATGCAGGCAGGCCAGATAAGCAACATCAGGGGGATAGCTATTGCTTTGATCGTAAACTCGCTCCTGCTGGGCCAGTGCCAGTGCTAAATAGCTATCATTGGTGCGAGACAGTTCGCCGTACGCCAGAGCCAGTTGTTGCCTGTAAAAACGATATGTAGGATCAAGCTCCACGGATTTTTCCAGCCACACGGTTGCTTCTGTCCAGTTATCCGCCTCTGCAGCCTGTCTGGCCTGGTCGTACGCTGCGAATGCACGTTCATACCGTAAAGAAATGCTCACAATGATAAGTATACTGCTTTCTACAAGCCCCCACCATATGCGTTGTTTCTGCGGAGAGAGTAGCGGGCGTCGAGCGCATACTGGTAGTAAGCACAGTACAATTCCCAATATGGTGAACCACGTAAAAATCGGAAATTCCATAAAATCATCAAACAGGTTATGGACACCCTGCCCGACTAGAATACTGACTCCCACCAAAACTGTACCTGACCATTGGCTGGGATTGACACGACGTAAATAGCTTAATATTAATCTGCCGAACGTGACAAAGAAGTAACCAATAACCAGTACTCCAACGATACCGTATTCTGCAGCAATAGTGAGCCATACGTTGTGGCCATGGGTAAATATTGCATTATGTCCAGCTTGATTGCGGTAAATTATATATTGAGTAGGAAAAGTGGCCGGTCCTGCGCCCAATGTTGGGTGCGCCAGAAAAATGCGGATTGCGCCTTGCCAGATGTCATCGCGGAGACCCAGTGCGCTAGTTGATCTCAAATTAGTGCGTATCACAACTGGGAGAAGTAGCATAAGCGTCAAACTCAATAATAAAATTCCTCCTAACGCACCCCAGCGCAGTTTGAATCTTCTTTCAGCCAGAACATTGCCTGCACGCGACCACAGGAACAGAATCACAGCCGTCAAAGTGGTGGCGAATGCTCCCAACAGCCCACCACGAGACTGAGTCAGGATAGCTGTTACCATAACCATCGCCAGGTAACTAATCCATAGCCCTCGTTGCCATATTGTTGTCGTTTGAAACAGCTTGTAAAAAGCTAACCCAATTAATAAGATAAGATAATAAGCCAGAGAATTTGGGCTATGCAATACTGACTTGATGCGCAAAGACCTGCTCAAACTCCAGGTTAAACCGGCTTCACGCCAGCCTATAGGTGAAACCCAGTTGCCGCCGTACCATTGCCAAAGTTCGACGAATCCAATGATGCAAACAACCCCGCCCACTAAAAGTATGGCTCTTACCAGCAATTCAGCGCGCCATTCATTTCTCATCCAATCGAGCGTAAAGTAGAGCGAAATAGCCAGTACGACGTTTTTCAATAGGGTGTCAACGCTCATCCGTGGATCAGTGGAGAAGATAACAGCTAACAGAGTAGCGACCAACATCATCAGTAATGGAAGTTCTAACCGAGTGTCCGGCAGGCCGGCACGATGGTGCAGTCTCCAAAAGAACCACCCTCCCCAAAGCACAGCAAGAATGCCAAATGTAATCATCCACCACTTGTACTCTTGAATGCCTGGCGCAAACCCACCGATCAGTGTAAAGTAAAACACTAATAATATTACACCCGCCTGGGCAGCTCTCTGAATTGTACGTGCAAAAACAGGATTATCAGATAGTAACGTGTTCATAGCGTCAAGATCCGGCACTTGCTTCGTTTTTATCTACGTCATTTAAATTGTAGAGCCTGAGTTGCACGGAGTCCATGAGAGACCAAGTCCATTCTCTCTTCCTTTCGCATTTCGATTCAACTTGAGCCAAAACCTCTGTTTGCCGCTCGCTCATTCGACCAGGCATAATCACCAACCATAGACGTGATTTCCTATCCACGATCTCATTGAGCGAGGAGACGCGCTGCCCTGCCCATTTCCACGTGTATGGTGGAAGCCAACTGTCCGGGTCGTTGTTCAGCAGGTAACTCTCCAACTCCGGCGCATAATACCGGAGTGGCAGATAGGAGCTGTCGTGAAGGTTCAGGAGGACATCGTTTTCTTGCCAGTTATTTACCAGAACTGCGCTAACTTCTCGAAAAGGCGGCTTGGCTGGGTCAGGCTTGAGATAATGATTGCCCAGGGAGATCGCTGCCACAATTGCCAGGCCGCCGTAAAGCAGTGGCAGCGGCGAACTGCGGGGTGGATGAGCCAAGCCCCAGCCCAGAAGGAGTAGATATGCTGGCGTGACCAGGCTGAAAGAGCGATCCAGATAAATGGGGCCAATGGTCCAGGACAGCAATAGAACCAGAAAAATCGGGGTCAGCACTAATGCGAGCAGCAGGAGCAGCCACCGGCGGGCCTCGGCAGGAGCGCGGAAGACTGCCCACGTGACCAGGATGAAAATGGACAGGGTAAGAAAGAGCGCCACCGGGATTAGCTGCAAGGGAGTTGTGTGGCTGAAAAGTAGAAAGTCTAGCGTCTTGATGGGTTGCAGAGGAGAAGGAAGGGCAAGCCAGAAATCGGCAGTTACCTGTTGTGTTTGGGCCCAGGCCGACGGCAGGTGTGGACCTGCAACTACTATCATCACCAGGTCAGATAAGAGCAGACCTCGCAGATTGTATCGGCCACGAGGCGTGGCTAGGAATGCGAACCCGTGAAGCACAGCCAGGGAGAAGACCACAAAGTAGTGGGCATACAGACTAAGTCCAGCCAACAGGCCAAAGCTAATCCAGGCTCTATAACCGGTACCCTTCCAGGACCGGGCAAAAGCCCACAACGTTAGGGCTGAAAGGAGAATAACCAGGCCGTAGGGACGGGCTTCTTGGGCATAATAGATGTGAAACGGCAAAATTGCCGTCAACAGGGCTGCTGCCAGCCCTGTAGCAGGGCCAAACAACTCTTGTCCAAGAGCGTACATCACCGGGATGGTTATTATCCCGCAGACGGCTGAAAATGATCTCAAAATGGCCTCGCTTTCCCCCGGCCAGATCCAGAAGTGGAGCAGAAAGTGGTAGAGGGAAGGCAGAAATGGCTCTAATCGCCGAGTAAGGATAGCCCAGGCCGAATGCCGGGCAACGAGCCAACTGAATGTTTCGTCGAACCAGAGACTATTGGCGCCGATCCGAAACAGACGAAGAGCAATTGCCAGTGTCAGAATCAAGGCTAGCCAGATCCGGCTTCGGGCGCCTGGAAGTCGGGCCAAGATGGATCGGAGACGTGATCGAACGACCAATATCATAGCTTCATCTTGCTCTTTGAGAAGGACTGTCGTGTCCAGACATAATCACTATTTACGGCGGTGCAATGCGGTAGACACGCAAGTTGCCAGGCAGTGTCTGCGCTAAACTTAGCCGAGGATGAGTCGCAGCCCCCTCGTAGAGGGACGCCAGGGGCGCGGGGCGATTGGGATCTAAGACCAGATAGCGTGCGCCGTAACGGTCGGCGACATCCAACACCGTCTCCACCGGCTCATTGGGTACGACGATAGATGGCCCGCCGCCGTGGTACCAATAACCTGGTGGGTCGCCAACCATCACTACGGCCCCGCTCTGACCCTCGGTCTCCAGCCACTCAACCAGGTAACTGTAGGCTGCATCCTCCCCTTGTCTGCGTGTCCCCACGATGACACCCCGATAATACAGGAAGCCGGTGACCAGCAATGCCAGTCCTACCAGCCCAACGCCGAAAACCTGTTTGGCCATATGGGAATCCCATCCTTGGCGGCGGGCCGCTGTCCATTCGACAATGGTATCAAGACCAACCAAAGCAGCGGTGAAGATGAAGGGGAGTAGGGCGCCGCCGGAGTGGAAAAGCCCCCCGCGCGGGCCGGGGAAAGTGAAGGCAAACGTCATTGCCAGAAAGAGAAGCGTGCCATACCACGCTGCCAGTTGGTAGAGTCGATGCTGCCGCAGTCGCCACCAGCCGACAGGGACCAATGGCGCCAGAAAGATCATACACAGAACAGCCAGGACTGTCTGGGTGTTGAGCCACAGCGCGTCGAGCTTGGAGCGCAGAATGTTGCCCCACCCCCAGGCCAGGTAGGTCTGCAACGACAGCTCACGCCCGTAGCTGAACAGGTCGTTGTAGGTAGTCAGCCAAATGGTCTTCGCGCCTATCGTCGGCAACGGCGCGCCGACCACCAACCAATTTCGGACGAACCAGGGGAGCATTACCAACGTATACCCCAGAATCACCAATAGGAAATCTCTGATCCCTAATCTCCTCTCTCGGGTTGGAGATTGCCTGCCCCCCGGCCCGCCCCGTCCTGCCTGTACCTGGGGCACAGGCACAGGTGGGACCGAGACGGGACCAGGGCTGGCGCGAGCCACCTGCCCGTCCTGGCTCCGCCGCGCGGGCCAGGGAGCCGCGCCGACAGGTGCACCGTCCCGGCACGGGGCAGGCAGGGCGGGCTGGCGGGTAGGCCAGGGGAGATTAGAGATTAGAGACTTACCCCAGACTATCCCGATAGCTATGAGCAACAGTGGCCCATCAGCCCGTGCCAGATGTGCCAGTCCGGCCAGCGCCCCGGCCCCCAGCGCCCAGCGCTCAGCCCTTAGCCCCCAGCGCCCGCCGGCCCGTCCCGATCCCGCCCCGTCCCGGATCCCCGGTACGGGGTCCGGGAGAGGCCGGGACGGGATCCGGGACACGGCGCAGCCGGGACGGGCAGCGCCCAGTTGTTTCTCTCGCGCCCGACCCACCTGCCATGCAGCGATGAGGCTTAAACTCCCAGCCAGGGCAAAGGGAGCAAAGTTATCCGTGTGACCCCAATAGGGCACGTAAAATCCACTGAAGAGCGTCAGCAACCCCGCCAACAACCCGTGACGACGGTGGCCGGTGGTTTGGGCGGCTACCCAATAGCTCACCAACGGGAGCAAGGCCGAGAGGAAAGCGAAGGGCACCTGTGCCGCCTGGTACGTTCGCCCGAAAAATGTCAGCCCAACCCAGGCCAACATCGTCGGCAGCGGCATCCAGTACAGGTGGCTGGGATGAGGCAGACCCGCCGGGTTGTCCAGATAGTTCCACAGGAAGGGCTCGACGAAGCCCTGGCCTCGGGCCAGGTTCAGTGCAATGTCGTAGCTGTAGGCAGCGTCCATATAGCCAGGCTGCTGGATGGGGAGGATTGCCAACAGGCGAACAGCTAGCGCCAGTGCCAGCAAAAGTAACCAATGGATTCTGATCATAAGAAGCTCAAAGCACTTGATGTAGCCATTGCCTCATCTCTGTCCAATCTTTACGGCGGAAAACGCCGTAAGTATATCCCCTCTTGTAAAGATCAAGGGTGTACTCGGGGTCCACTATAATTGGGGCCTCGTCACTACCTGGCGGACGCATCAAGACGACAACCCATAGTATGTAGTCGGCCTCCAGTTGATCGAGTACAATAGGAAGCCCTGCCTGACGGGCATGACCATCCTGGTCTAACCAGGTCGCGATGTAAGTAGGACGGCGGTTCAGGACATAAGTGGGAGCAGATTTGTCATGACCGGCGAACCCCTGGCCAGTAGTAACAGTTAGGTGAGCAATATAAAGGTCGTTAAGACCGAACATATCAATTGTGTAGAGTGCGCTATAAAAAGGAATAATCCCGGCTGCATCAATCGCCAGCGTGTCATTGGGTTGAGCTTGGCGATTTAGCCAATGTCCCAGGGTGATCCATCCTTCTTGTTGCAGACTGAGGTAACCCCGCTGTTCAAATCTCGACCATATGCCAAAAATGCAGATCAGGGCACCGATAAAGCCAACCCATAGCAAGTTGTGTTTGCGTTGATCCAGGCGGGCAGCCAGCCCTTTCATACCTCCTACCCCTAAAACGTAAATGACCGGTAGGAGCGGTATCAAGAACCTCGAACCAAAGACCTCCTGCATATCACCGCCAACAGCGATAATATAGCTTAAATAGATGCCAGCCAGACCATATAACAACACTTTCGTCCTCCGTCGTCCTGCCCAGAAGTATCCAAGTCCTAAGCAAAGAGCTGCCTGCGGATTCGCAAGCAGCAGTATCTCCTGCAGATATAGCAGTCCCCGGCTGAACAGAACCAGATTAGGCTGACCTACCTTGGCGTAAAAAGTGTTGGGCAGCAGGTAGCCATAGTATGTATAGCGCCAGATAAAATAGGGAGCATACACCAAGCTAAAACTGGCAAGCCAACCACCCAGGAATGCCAGTCGTTGAGTCTCCCGGACCGGCTTCAGCCAGAGTGTGAAAAGGTAGTGGAACGTCACGGCGCCATATACTATGATCCCCTCAGGGCGGGTCATTGCCGCCAAGGCCAGGGCGATACCCGCCCTAGCCGGGATCGTGCCAACTTTGAGCGCGCGCAGGTACAGATGGAGACCAAGCAAAACCAGCATCCCATACAGCAGCATCTCAAAGCCCGAAACGGCGTAACGAGCAAAGCTGACTGTGACCGCCAGCATCCCAGCCGCCAGCGCGCCAGGCCAGACGTCACCCAACTCCTGTCGGCTTAGGTGAAACGTTAACCAAATGGTCACGATGCCAGCAACTGTCGCCAGTATTTTTGAGGCAATGATTACGTCAATGCCCAGTGCAATAGCCCCAGCCATCAGGACTGTCCAAAGAAAGTTCGTGTAACCCTCCACTCGCTCGCCGGGGTTGAACACGAGCCCATGCCCTTGGGCCAGGTTCCGCGCATAACGGAAGGATATGAAGCTGTCATCGTAGACGCTATACGGTCCGTTATCAAAATAACAGGCGTAGAGCACAAAGGCAACAACACTCAAGAATAGCACCAGGCTGGGCAAACGGAATGGCCATTGCGAGACAGGTTTCTTGATAATATTATGCTCACGGCGATTCATCGGTTGTCCTCCACCCCCCAAAAGCAGCCGGTGATAATCCAGACTGATATTCATATATATCAAGGTCGTTAAATGAAGCGATAGAGACTAATTTATAGTGCTGTTCCAGCCAGGTGCGATGAGGATGGTCAGGATAGCCAGCAGCGCGATACTCATCGGCTGCGCGATGGAAGACAACAAACCACACCCGCTCGTGGCCTTGGGTCGCTGTTTCAATGTCGGGGGTGGCGAATAAATCCAGCGCTTGCTGTGTGGGATAGGCAAGCGTGTCAGCCGGGCTTCCTGGCTCATCGGCGATAAAGGTTTGGGGCAATGATCGGTCGTAATAATGAGTCGGCAAAAAGGTCAGTTTGTTGCTGTGGACGATGACATCCGCCGGCGCGTAGTGGGTGCGCAAGTAAGCAGCGGCTTCATTGAATGGTGAGCGGGGAAATTGCGCGTAGCTGTAGTGATTCACCAGCGATGCAGCGACAATCACGGCTGATGGTAACCATAGCCCCCATTTGACTGGTCTGGGCGTGCGTCCGGCAAACAACACGCCGGCAATCAATGTGTAATACATCAGCGCGGACGGTAACAACGCGCGCACGATGTAAACGGGCCGGATCTGGGAGACGATGAAGGTGAGCAAAACTGGAGCGAGAGAGAGAAACAGGAGTAAGGAGTAGCCTCCTGGCGGGGACGGTTCGGTAGGGAGTAGGGAGTGGGAAGTGGGGAGTAGCTTCCTGGCGGGGAGGGTTGAGTTGGGAGTTGGAGATGGTTGTTGGGAACTGGAAGCCATGTGCTGGCGAACGAGTTCAAAAGCGGCAATCGCTAGAATTAGCAGGCTGAAAAAGAGGGCTGGGGGCAACAGCCAACCAGGCAGCGATTGATTGTCGTAGGCGAAATGGAAGATCAAGATAGTCTGAATCAGTTTGACGACGCCCGGTTGTTCCACCCAGTATGCCTGTTGAATTTTTCCGAATTGGCTTGGCACCACTGCCAGCCATGGAGCAAACAGGCCAATGATAAACAGGTGCGACAGCAAGAACGGACGGAGGTTGCGCCAACGGGCAGCCCCCGGCCGAAGCCAGGCCCATAGCACCCATAAGTCCAACCCAGCCAGAAACATAAAGCCCAAATTATGGGCGTACAGGGTCAACGCGCCAAAAATAGCGAAGGCGAGCCAGTTTCCCCAACCACCGCCAGCCCAGGCGCGGACGAAGAAATAGGCGGTCGCGACGGCCGCAAGGCCAAGCAGGGCGTACATGCGTGCCTCTTGCGAGTAATAGATGTGGAAGGGGGCGACGGCCACAATGGCCGCCGTCGCCAACCCAGTCTGCGGGTCGAAGAGGCGGCGGGCGAAAAGATAAGCCATGACGACAGTAGCTGTGCCCGCCAACACCGACAGGGCACGCACAGCGACCGGCGACTGGCCGACGGCAAGCATCCAGGTATGCAGCATTGAGTAGAAGAAAAGCGGATGCACATCAGCAGCAGCACCTTCCACCTGGGTCACAGTACCGTAGAGCATCGTTGCAAAGGGCTTCTCAGCGTACAGCACAGCAAAGGCTTCATCGTACCATAAGGGGCGTCCCCCCAGGTTGATCAGCCGCAAGGTCAGCGCCAGTGCAACGATGGTCAGCGTTGGCCATGGATAGGATAATAGCCAGGCAAATGGCCCGGTCTTGTGTTCATTTTGTTGAAATAGTGACTTGATATACACTGACATTGTCACGGGCGTAAACAAGGGTTAAATAATCGGCGTTTGCCGGATCAAAGGCACCCAACGCTTGCTCGTGGGGGCCGTAGAAGATGTAGGATACACCATAACGCTCTAGCAATCGCAGTCGTTCACTATTCGGTGTGGCGACAGCAAAGAATCGATCTGCGGCCTCTCGTTTTTCCTCGTAATTTATCGTCTCCATCCAGTGACCCACCACTACCCGGTGGCCGATACGAGCTGAAATCAGGTTGCCAACTTCGAAGCTGGACAGAACTGTTTCCTCCCACGACGAATTCTCCCCCAGCCAGTCTACCCCCGCCAACAGATCGGCGTTCCAGAATAAGGCTGAGGGGCGAGTCGCCGCTGCCATGGCCAGACCTGCCGTCAGGTAGAGGTTGCTCATTACTGTTAGTGCCAACACCAGCGTCAGCGCCAACCAACGCAGCCGCGCCGGGTTCTCGCCTTCCGGGTGTGGTAGCAGACCTTCCCCCACACCCACTCCGGCCAGTAGCCCCAACGGTACCTGAATCCCTTCCAGAAAGCGCCGTTGCAAGTTCCACGGCACATGGGCGAGCACGGCCACCAGGCCAATCCAGAGCAAGGGAAAGGCCAGCCCCTGTCCGCCCCGGCGCGCCCAGACCCCAGCACCTATGACCCCCAGAGCCAATAGTACCCCATATCCCCCCAGGTAGATTAGGGGCGGGGGGGAGAGGGTCACATTCTGGGCCGACCAGGCAGTAAAGACCGGTTGCGTGCGGAATACCCACAGGTCGTAAGCTAACAGTGGGGCCTGAGTTACCCCCATAGCCATCACTGTTGCTACCCCTCGCCAGACCAACCGGCGCTTTCGAAGTCCTTGAATGCCCCAGTATAGCAGCGGCAGGAGATCGGCCAGGAGGAGCGTATACGGATGGATGAGACCCAGAACCAGTGAGGCCAGGACTGCCAGCGCCCCTTCTAGAAGGCGGGGTCCATCCGGACGCTTGAGCAGGAGCAAGAAAATGGCCAGCAACAGGCCAACGGCTGCACAGAAATGAGGGGAGGTCAAAACCGCCAGATAGGTAAAGCCATCCAGCAACCAGAAGTCCATAGGCGATACTCCCCCTGGCGGCGTGGGAGCGACGACCTCTGTGAGCCATCCCAGCCCAGAAGCGATCGTTGCCAGGAGAAAAGCCACTCGCCGGGTCCGCACCGAGGCCACGAAGTGAGATATGAACCCGTAAACGAGCAGCAACATCAGGAAAGCGAACACCACTCGGGCTACCTGGTAGGCCAGTGGCAACCCCAGCCCGGCCAGGCGCGCCAGGTGCCCCAGGCCGACGTAGAAAGTCTGCAGATAGGCTCCCTGGTGCGGTTCTGGCGTGAAGAGCAGCCGGTAGCGCCATTCCCCCCGGTATCCCTGCCACATCTTTGCCAGGTGACTGTAATAGTCTACCCGGTCCAGCAGCGCTCCTCCAAAGCGCATCTCTCCCGTTTGGGCTAGATAACCTGCCAGGTAGGGCAGCGTTGAAGCCGTCACTACCAGCACAGCAACTGCCGTTACCCATGTCCATTCTCTTCGCGTCACCTGTCCCATTGCTCGTCTGCCATAAACTGCCGCCGGGTGACAATCTGAGCCACAAGCAAAGCAACTGGCAACACCAGGTAGACCGGCGCTGTCTCAAAGCGATCTTCCATAGTGGCCAGGAATACCCCCCACTGGCTCACCAGCAAGAGGACCTCTACACCCAGAATGATCCCGTTACCCCACTTCGGAGCGCGATAGCGTGCCAATTGGAATAGTTGGAAGAGCGGCAAGAGTAAAAGTGTGTAAGAGGTCGTGGCCACTCGGTAAGATATAAAGTTGGACAGATTCAGAGTCAAGCCCGTAACCCACAGCATCATCTCGCCAGTTGCCCGTCGTTGCCGCCACCACTCGAAGGAAAGGTAGATTATGAACAAGGCCGTTACCACGACCTCGATGGCCGGCCCCAGCCCCCAGTAATGCCGCACCACGATCCAGGTGATGGAGTGGTAAGAAGTGGCGGACACTGTATCATAGTTCAGCACCTGGCGTATAAAGTCCGCAGGCCAGGTGGGCACTAGCAAAAGGCCAATCCCCACCATCAAGACCATCGCCGTGACGAAGCCCCCCCAAAGTCGCCATCGTTTATGCCAGGCACTCCACCAGAGCAGCCACGGCACGATCAGGAAAGAGATCTGGGGCTTGACGGTAGAGACCGCCAGCGCCACGCCAGCCCAGAAATAAGCTCGTCGCTGCACGGCTAACAATGTAAGACCCACGGCGACAAAAACGACGGTGGCCATCTGGCCCAAGATCACCGCCCGCGCGTGGGGGTAGGTTATGACGGTCCAGACTAATGTGAGGCCCCATAGCCAGGTCGGTGGCTGCCATCGGGTAACCCGCATCATCAGCACAGTGCCGGCTATTACGGCATATAACATCAACGTCATCCAGATCGCTTGAACCAGCGAATAGGACTGCACAAAACAGAGGGGCCAGAAGAAATAAAGGGCATACAGGGGATAGGAATAGGCAGCCAAATCCTCACCAAGGCGGGCAGGCCGACCGTACATCAGAATCTGCGTGCGCAAGGTCGCTTGATCAGAATAAGGATTCTCTCCGTTCCAGATGAGGGCGCACCCATTGGACCAGCGGGAGATGAAATCATTCGCGCCGGGAAATCGGGAGGTATAAACACGGTAGGTGACCCAGCTTTGCCCTATCAACACTCCCGCCAACAGCAGGATGAGAAACGCCCACCGCCAGCGTTGTGCCGCTCCTTGTCTCATTGTTACTCGTTTTCCCAATCAGTGTTCCTTGGCAATTCCTTAGCCACCCTTGCGAAGGTTGCGAATCACCTGACTAACAGGGCAGTTTTCGGTAGGCCAAGGCATTTTCGCTCTGAAACTCTCACCGAACCTTCGCAAGGGTTATCTGGCCTGAGTAGTTGCGTTCCTTGTAAACCAGAATTCTACGGGACATGCATTACGGGATCAGTCTATACAGTGTATAGGCATCGCCCCACTCACCGACGGGCGACAGGTGGTGAGCTTGCAAATCACGCATAATCGCCAAATCACGCGGCGTGATGGGGTCGAAGCCAGTCTGGATAATCGCATTCATCCCCGCCTGATAGAGCAACACGTGAGTCACTCCTTCCCCAGCCCACACCCTGGCGATCATGTCGGCGTCGGGGTAGAGGTAGGTCAAGTGCAAGAATCGGTCCAGCAAGGCATCCGGCCAGCAGTCTACCTGGCAGGTGTAGCTGCGTGGCTCCCACAAAAAGATCACCCGCGATTCGGGCGGCAAAGCGTTGACCGCCGTCATCGCTCGATAGTATGTGCCCAGGCGGCGTGCCAGGTAGTCGTCGCGCGACTCTAACCCCACGGTGACAGGCATGGGATTGACCTGCAAGAACGTGGTCAGCGTTGAGAAAAGCAACAGCGCCAACACCAGGCTGATTACAGCCCGCGCCAGCCAGCTCACGTCGAATTGGGGACGGCGCAGAGTCGCCAGCCGGTCGAGGGCAACAGCTCCCAGGATTGATACCAGGCCAAAGAAGGGCAGCAACAGCCGCGTCTGTACAAGCAGTGCGGACCTGGCCAGTCCGATCAGCCACAGGCCATAGTTCACGCCAAAAAAGAAGATCATATGACTGGTGGTCGCCCGCTCCTTCCGCTTGAGGTTTTGCCAGACGATGGCCAGCAGCGGAACCGCTATCAGTAACAACGGTCCAATGGTGGCGTCGTAGGGCTCTCCTCCTTCGGTGCCCAAAATGGTTGCCTCCAGCGGCGCAATCAGCAGCCGCCAGGGAGCGCTGGCCGCCAGGCCAGTGCCGGGCCGATCATACCACCAGGCTCGCCAGGCGTCCCAATGCGATCCGGAGAAAAAGAAAGGATAGCTCGGATTGCCGGTGGTCAGCCAGTTCTCCAGGAACCACGGTAGAGCAATAGCCCCAGTGATCGCCGCCAAATGTGCCAATTGCCCTGTCACTGCACGCAGTCCATCGTGGCGTGACGTCCAGGCCAGGCTCAGCCCCAGGGCCACCGGCACGGCGACGGCAGTGTATTTGACCCCAATGCTGAAGCCACCCAAGACTCCCGTCAACTGCAACCACTTGAGGCTATCTCGCATTTCTCGTTGCGCGCGTAACTCGCGCCAACGGGTGAAAGCATAATAGGCGGCGGTCACGTAAAACAAGAGTGTAGCGTCCACATAAGCCCGGCTCATCAACGAGAGGAGGCTCGGCACCGAGAGGAGCAACGCCGCCGCTAGCCAGGCGACATCTTTACCAAAGACGCGTTGCGCCAGCGCTGCGGTGATGGCCACTCCCAGCAGCCCATAGCCAAAATGAAGTAGGGATGCCACCCCATCTCCTACCAGCAACATGCCTAAGGTAAATTGCATCTCGCCCAATTGGGGAAAACCCAGGTAGGGCAGATCAATGGGGTGAGTCACCCGCCCGGCTTCTAAAAAAAGACGTGGGCCGGTGAGGTGATAGACCAATGCATCCCAACCGGTTGGTGGGGCCAATGCAGCCAGGAAAGTCAACAGTAGGCTGCCTCCCATATACACGGCCAGCCAGCGCTGAAAGCCATGCGTTGGCCGGGGAAGCTGGATCGCTCGCAAGTCGGCCAGGCACGCCTGCATATCGTGTCGTAATAATAACCCCAATCCCAGTACCAATCCCCAGGCGACAGCCGGCCGCAGCAGCCCGACTAACCCCAATCCTAGCGTCAGCAGTGACAGAAGCCCCAGCCCCAGCCCGGCTGCTATGGACAGTCGCAGAGACGGTGTCTCATCGACCAGCAACCCACCCACGATCCGCCGCCCCATCGCTGCAGCCAGCCAAGTCATGCCTATCCAGACGACCACACTCAGGGATGATCGTCCCAGCCCGGCGAGGATGCCGGCATCGAGGGGTTTATGCGCCCAGAAATAGGCGGCTACAATGGCAAATAACCACAGGACTACAGCGGTAACCATCACCGCCCAGCGGGATGTAGAGACCAGGTTGTTGTGGTGTGGACTAGATTCGTTCTGAGATGACATCAATCCAAAATCCGTAGCCCGTAATCCTATTTGTCTCTGGTTTCTTCGCCCGGCGACAACTGGTAGAGCACCACGTACACGCCGGGAAATGTGACCTCTCGCACTAACGCTGATTCATGGGATGCCAGCCAATCACGTACCACTGGGTTACGGTCATCGTGCCAGGTGAAGGGCTGCGTCCCGGCCAGCTTGTGCACCGGCTCAAAGGGGCGACGATAAATGACCCACAGCCGGTCATATCCGTCCGCCAACTCATCCAGCGGCGTGGTCTGCTGATTGATCGAGGCGATTTGTGGCCTCAATGTGCCCTGATAATAATAGCCAAAGGGGATGCCAGTTTGAAAGTCGCGCATCACCAGGGTATCGCCTGGTTTCTCCATGGATTGGATGTAAGTAGCAGACCTTCGCCAATCCTCCTTGGCCAAATTGGGATCAACCCATAGTCGGAAGCTGGCGATAGCACTCACCATAATCAATATTGTCATTGTACCATAAGCTCTCCAAGATGAGGAGAGGCTGATAGTACTAATTAGCAGGAGCAAGGATGGCAAGCAAATGATGAGAAAGCGGTCCACGTAGAGGGGCAATTTCAATGAGATGAGCCAGGTGGAGGCGATAGGAACCAGCAACCAGACAAGGAGAAATGTGTAGGAAGCAGGAAACAGCGTGAAGTGTGTAGAGCGTGGAGCGTGGAGCGTGAGATGTTTAGCCTGGGTCACTATTCCAATTACCAAGGTTACCAGCACCAACGCCAGTGCGGCCCATGTCCATAGCCAATTCGGATTACTGAGAGCCAGGGCGAGGTTGGATAGAGTCAGCGGCAAATCAAGGAGAGTCGGGGGGTGAATCCAGCCAATGCCGAAGTTATGACCCTCGCGGGTGATAATAGCCACAGCCCAGGGGGTAAAGGGCACGAAGGCGACGGCCTGGGCAGTAACCCACCAGCGCAAGACGCGATGTGTCTGGCGCAGGCTGGCAACCAGGTACACAAACTGAGCCAGGCTGAACACAAAGGCAAAGTAGTGGACGCAAAAACTCAGCGCCGAGATGAGAGCCAGCCACAGCCAGCGTCTGGGAGTTGGGTGAGCCACCAGCCTCCAAAAAGCATAACCTCCTGCAATAGTCAGGCACAACAAGAAGCTGTACATGCGTGCCTCTTGCGCGTACCACAAGGCAAAGGGATTGAGAGCCAGCAATAAGCCGGCAGCCAGTCCCCAGCGTCTGGCCCCCAGGGTCCGCCCCAATTGGTAGATCAGTGGTATGGCTAATGTCCCTGCCAGAGCTGAAGGGAAGCGAAGAGCAAACTCACTGTTGCCGAAAAGAGTCAGGCTGGCCCGCAATAGAAGGTAATAGCCAGGTGGATGCACCCCATCTGAGAGGAGGGCAGCCCAGAAGACTGGCCAGTCAGCCCGGGCAACGGCCAGACTGAAGGCTTCGTCGTACCACAGGCTCTGACTGGGTAAGAAAGCCAGTCGCGTGGCAAAGCCGAGGAGGGTACCTATCAGAATTGGAGCATTTCTGACCTGCAATCTCTAATCCCTTAGTCTCAGCATAGAGTGGACAGTTCCGATTTGCCGGGTCGCTTATTCCCCCATTTCAGATCGCGCATCTTTGTCTGTCGGGAATTGAAATACTGCTAGGGGGTCGGACCCCAATTCGTGGAAATTGTACTTATCACTCACAAAGACCAATTTCAGGTTTTGGTCTTTAATCAGTAGCGTGTAATAGGAGGGGAAAATTACCACGTAATCCCCCTCGTGCCGTCGAATATAGGCCGCCATTTGCGTTGGTTGGTGCATAATGGGCACGACAGCCGGATCAGTTAACCCGGCCATATCAATCAGACGGCGATCAGCGAAGTAACCCAGCACTCCAATATCTTGGGTGGCAATCGCAGCGTCCGGTGGCGTCTGAGTACGGAGCCACGTGGCTACCGTCATGTGCTGACTTTCAATGGCACGTACCTCCAGAGTGTAAGCATGCACGCCGTCAATCCAGAAGGCAATAACCAAGAGCGAAGCTAAAGCGATAAGAACTCCTCCCAGCCGTTTGAATTGACTACATCGAACGAACTCAACAGCCGTCCAGGAACCCAAAATGATGATCAAAGGGATGAGGGGCATGACGTAGCGCCCTCGATTGTAGGTAAAGGGCAAGATGATTGTGTAAGCAATGGGCAGCCCCAGCAACCAGGCACCGGCAGGCATCAATTCAGTCAGCCGGCGCCGCCAGGCCAGCCAGCCCCCAATTAGCGCCAGGGGAAAGAGCAGGAAAAGGGAACCTTCTAACCAAAAGTATTGGATCAGCAGTCGAAAATAGTTGAGGCCTTTACTTATCGTCCAGGGAGCAACCCATTGCACAAACTTGGCATAGAAGGTGCCGGGCAAAGGCCGGCCACTCACGGCGGTGTTGAAAACCATAAAGGGGCCAACCACCAATAAAAACATCAGGCCCATGAGGGCAAGGGATTTTAGCGACTGGCCCCAAGCTCGCCGGTGGGTCCAGAGTATTTTGAAACCAGCTATGGAGACCAGAAGTAGACCCTCGGGGCGGGTGAGAAAAAGCAAACCGCCAGCCAAACCCATAAGCCATGCCCTCTGCCATTGGGTTTGAATGAGATACAGATACAAGATGGTCAATGCGACAAACATAATGGTTTCCATGCCAGAGAGGGCAACCCACATCAGGTGCCACTCTAGCGCAGTAAGCATGGCACTCCAGGTCGCCAACCAGCGGTGACCGAAGTATATCAGGCTGAGGTAATAAACCATCACCGCCGCCAGAATGTGAAAGAGCGCCCCGAGCAGTAAGCTCCAGTTGACGGGATCGGCACCCAATACATGCCCCACTGCAAGCAGCATTGTCCACATAGGCGAGGTACTGCCACTGGAAGGCTGGCCATCCGTATAGGTAAACCATTGACCTTGGGCCAGGTTGCGGGCGTAAGTTTGATGGATCCAGGCATCGTCCAGGGGGAGGGTATAGGTGCCCAATTGCTGCAGGGCCCCCCCGATATTTAAGGAAAAGCCAAGCAACGTTGTCAAGCAAACCGCTACAATAACAAGCTTCAAGTCAGGACGAAACTGAAAAAAACTCGTCGGTGTTTTCAACATGTAGGCATCACTGCGTTTGTAGTTTTCTGAAATGATGGACGCATTGATCCTCCTCATGGCATGGTTGTATTGTGGATAAAGACTGATGCCATTTGATCGCGGTAGGCCTCTTGCCACGCAGGATTAATCCGCAGGAATTTGGCCAGCACGCTGTTCGTCTCGACGATAATCAGCCGAATTCCGTATTTGTCCAACAGATCTTGCCAGCCATCGTCGGCGACGTAGATGTGGAGATACTGGCGCAGAAAAGCGTCGTCGTAGAGGTCGGTGCGCCCGTCCACGAAAACCGGGTAATCGGGCCAGAGGGTGAATAGCAGATAGCCTCCCCAATTGTAGCTGTTGAACATGGGTCCAGGGGGGTGTTGGGCCTGGATGTAGGCGACAGCATCTACTGGTAACGAGTCACGGGTTGCCTTTTCCACTGCCCCAGGCGCCAGCGGCAGGTAAATCTTCACCAGGGCCGCAACCATGACCAGCATCAACAACAGCCAATTCAGAAGGGTGAGTATCCGCCCGCCCGCCATGGGTTGACTGGCCGCGTCCAGTAACGGCTGTGCCCAGCCAGTCTCCCTCCATGATTCTAATTGCCGCGTCCAGGCTTCTGTGCCATATTGGACAAAGATGGGCACGGACACCAGGGCAAAGATGGCGATGTTGCGTCCTGCCAGCAAGGCCCAAATTGTCCAGGCGGCCAACAGCGCCAGGTCGGTAAAGTCGGCGCGGCGGCCGGAGCGAGCCAGCGCCAGGGTCGTCAGCAGCAGCAGCAGAATGAAAGGCTGCTGCCAGGCCAGGTGAAAATTGGGAGATTGCCATTCCTGGATGAAGTCGCGCAGCACGCCAATGCCCACGGTACGGAAGGGATACAACCACATCTGCCACGTGTTGGGGTTGACGCCCACTGCCAGAAAACAGAGCCCCATTACCAGCAGCAGATGTCGCAGTTGGTGCCACGAGAGCACCGGGTCTTCGCGGTGATCCAGCAGGCGATTAGCTCCTTCGCCAATGACATAGCACAGCATCAGAATAAAAGCAATGGCGTAGCCCCCGTGGACGTTGGCCCACAACAGCACAATCAGCGGCAGCCATGGGAGTAATCGGCCGTTGTGGCGTTTATAGCGGTCCAACAGGTAAGCAATCAATGCCGTCAGTAGAAAAGAGACAGTTTGCGGGCGCGCGGCCCATACCACTGACGAGGTGATAGCTCCCAATACTACCCCAAAAGCACGCAAGAACGGGTTGCCGATGCTTTGCCGGTAGACGAAAGCAAAGGCCAACGCAACGAGCATCGCTACGCCCAGGGAGAGTCCAGCCCAACTACCCAGTGCATAGAGGCCGTAAAGAAAAACTTGTGCCAGCCAGCCGTGATCAATCCAGGGGGCGCCCAGCCGGGTGTGAGAGAACGGGTCGGTGAGGGGAATTGTCCGGTTCTCCACAATGTAGCGCCCACTGACCAGGTGCCACCATGTGTCGGTGTCGGCCGGCACGCGCACGGCCATAGTAAAAATAGCTATAAAGACGATAATCGTCAGTAGGCGGGGGAGGGTGAGCCAGGATAAACGATTACCCATTAGGCGCTTCCAATACGGCTGGCTTGCGCATTTGTTGGTACAGCTCCCAGGCCAGCAGGATCAATATCAGTGTGCGGGCAATGATAGTTAGCGGCAATAATTCTGTCAGTCCGCGCGAGAAGATAACCGGCCACTCAAGCAAGCTGATAAAACCGAGCACCAGCACAAACATCGCCGCACGCCGCAACGGCAAGGCCAAAAGCAGCAACGGGATCAAGAATATCTGCCATTGCGGGCTCCAACCTTTAGACCACAAAAAGAAGATGGTGAAGGTCAGTGCCGTAAAGATCAGACCGTCGTCCTTCTCTCTCACAAGAGGGCGTGTGGTGATGAACAGCCCTAATAGTGCGAAAGGTATCGTTGTCAACCAAAGCGGCAAGCGCGATGGATTATGTAACGCATGGCCGGCTTTGGCCGGATCAAAGCGATCGGCAATAGGGCCGAAATTGCCCGTATTCCCCACATTGCCGTCAATCAAGGCCCACACCGTTTGCCAGGATGATTTGTTTGGTTGTGCCTGCAACGAGGCCAGAGTGTAGTTTGGACTTAAGGCCAGCAGAGGTCCCAGGCAAGCCGCGCTGACCAGCAGCGCCGCCAACCCGCTGCTCAGGGCGGCGCGCCAGCCGTGCGTCCGCCAAACGGTTGCCAGTAGCACGATTGGCACCAATTTAGTCATAGCGCCCAGGCCAATAGCCACCCCGGCCAGCCACAACCGGCTGCGTTGAAGAGCAAACAGGGCCAGCAGCACAAAGAAGGCAGTCATTGCCTCGAAAGTAGTGAGCCAGATGAAGACAGGGACGTACAGTGCCAGGTAAACCCAACTGACTTGTGCTGCCTGGCTTTCGCCCTGTACGTCAGCCGTCAACCGGTAGAGCAAGAACAGCCCGCCAGCCTCAAAGACGAGCATGGCCAGGCTGGTGAGCAGCACGTGGTTTTTGAAAATGCCTCCACTCAGGCGGTAAAGGGCCAGGTTTAGAAAGGTAAAAACGGGGAGGTGCTCGGACCAATAGTGAATGAAGGGGAAATAACCTGCGTCAGATAGGGCACCTAAGTCGAAATAATAGCGATAATCACCGTATAGCGTCAGGTTTTCGGCCGGCCAAATCATCAGTATCATCAAGCGGGCGCTGACGAAGAGGGTCAGAATCAACCAGAAATCGTTGAAGCGTTTATGGGTGGAGGATACCATATTCCAATTCTCGCCAGAATTGCCCAGCCTGCTGCTGGATTCTCGAACTATACGCTGGCCGGCCGATTCAGACAAAAAATCTCAGGAGTGCCAGCGAGAGAATCCACAGCGCCGAGTAATTGAGCATCCTGCGCGACTGCGTGATAGCCCCAAAAGTCACTGTGGCCACCACCAAACCACTGGTCAAGCGCAACATGCCTGGTAAATCTACATACGTAGAAAAAGGTAATGTCGCTATCATTATAACATGCAATGCCAGGATCATGGCAACAGGCGAATAGTCCTGTCTTAAGAAGTCGCGGGCCAGGATTACCGTCAAGGCCAGGCTAGGCAGCAAAACCAGCGGCCCCAGAATTAAAAGGACCGTCAAGCTGGTTTTCACATCGGTTAGCCCAAAAGCAAACAGCCCACCAAAGGGGATCAGATTAAACGAAGTGGCCCCCCGCCCGCCAGATCTCAGCCCAATTTGGCCGAAGGAGAGCCATAAGGCTGCCTGCAGCAGCACAAATGGCCCCAGGCTGATGAGGCCAGTTTCGATAAGGCTACGCCAACGGCCTTTGAGCAGAAAATAAATCAGATACCCTCCCACAAAGGCCAGGGCGGTTTCTTTGCTGAGCATACTGAGCGCCAGATTAATTGCTCCTAACCGGGGGTGTCCTGATTCAAAGGCATGGATGCCCAACAAAGCGAAAGTCAGGGAAAAAGGTTCGCTGAGATCCAGACGAAGGCTGACCAATTGGCCGGCGAAAATGCCCACGGTCGCAGCGTACCAGGGGCTGAGGCCATTGCTGGCCAGGAGAATACCCATCACGTGGGTTCCCGCTGCCAACGCCAGGACGTTGAGCCCAATCAGGGCCCACGGGATGAGTGACGATTGCCCCAGTCCTGCTATTCGCCCTGCCACAGGATGCAGGATGCGCTGATAGCGGTAAGCCGGGATATCCAGGTAAGGGGCTGCACTAAGAGGGTGCAGGGCGATCTGGTAGACAAATTGCCCGTCATAGCCGATGGTCCCATTCGGGTCGCCCCGACTATAACGAGTGCCCAATCGGACAAAGGCCATTGGATCCCACTGATGGGTAGCCAAGACGAGCAGTACAAAGCCAATGGCGACAACCAGAACTAGTGAAGTCGGACCAAATCCTGACCTCAACTTGCTGGCGATAGGAAGAATCAAGCGTGGTTTCATCGGCAGGGCGGTAATGGCTCGAAAGCAGTTACATCGGGTGCGCCTCGTTGGAACAAGAGCAGCCCATCGTCAGCGTTGATCAATCCAAAGTCGGGGCGGGTGTGCAGGTCGCGAATTTGGGCACAATAGGCTGCAACCGATGGATACAGGTCGAGGCTGCTGTACATGTCCAGGACGATGTAGTCAGCTTGTTTCCCCATGTATGATATCTGTGGAAGGATGAATATCCATTGTCGCCGACTCAGACGCGGCACCAAGTCATTTTGTGCAGCAACGGCCGCCTGCGGCGGGATTTGCGCCAACATTTTTTCTGCCCTGGCATGGTGTTCTGTGACAACCGGCCATTTGAAATAACGGCCTATGGCTGTGTGACCGAATTGGACCTGGTAGATCAGGGTGACCAGCAATACCATGGTCACCAACGCCCCGCGTAAAAAACCGGGGCTGACGTGTTTGAATTTCGACTCGGCAAATTTGTTGAGCCGGGCCACGCCATTGATACTGGCGAAGGTCACGTAGGCGGCTAGTGGTGCAGAACTATGATATAGGTCTAGTTGGTAGGCGGGGGGATAGTGTCCCAACGTATTGATGAACAGCAAGGGTGCGGCCAATACCAGCGTCAAGGGATCAAGTAAGGCGGTAAAGGCGACCGGCATAGTGAACCGAATCCAATAGAAGAGTTTATCGCCCGCCGTTGCGACCTGGACGACCCGCCGTGGATTGGTGGCAATGGTGAGAATCACCTGGCTCATGCTGCTTCCCAACTCACTATAACGGTGGAGGTGGATGCTGTCGGCACTGAGACTAAAAGCAGGGACGATTGCATAGTTGGCAATGACAAACCAGGCTACGCTTCCGCCAATGGTTACCAGCCCTATCCGCGGGTTGCGCTGTACTACTAAGATGTAGAGTCCCATCATTAAAACTAGGAGCGGGATGTCTTCTTTACAGCTCATGGCCAGGATGGCCATCACGCTAAACAGCCGGTAGTGGCCGGTATACATTGCCCACAGTGCATACGTCAGAAGGGGCACGGCCACGGTCAAACTATGAAAGTCGAAAGAAATAGCGCTTTCCAGGGCGGGATAAAGCAAATAAACAGCGGCAAAGACCAAGCCGGCGACTTTGCTGCACAATCGTTCCCGGGCCAGCCAATAGATAGGTATTGCTCCCAATGAAACGAACAGCGGTTGAAAAATGAGCAACGTCTCCGGCCCGGCGTGGATACCATAAAGGGGGAAAAGCAGCAGCAGGATGAATTCCACATGGTTGCCCAGCGCATTGGTCACATAGGGATATTGGGTAAACCAAAAAGGACGACCGTGGAGCATACTCCACATGATTTGATCCCAGTTGCCCAGATCAAACCCTGCGGTTTGGAAGGCAGCGTGCTTTTGTAAGCTGTAAGCAATAAAAAACGCTGTATAAGCGACGACGATAATCAGCAGGCCGTATGGCAGATATGAAATTGACAACTTGTTATAGGTTTTGGACATTCTCGGTCACAATATGAGATTTTAATCACTGTTTGCCAGGTCCGGCTTAGATTTGTTCGCAGTACAAAGAAGTGATACCCCGAAAGGAAAATTCATACGGCGCAGTAATGGACGTTCTGCGGCGAAAATTCTCTGCAGCAAGTTGTTGCTCCAATGGGGATGTAGATCGTTTTCGCTGACAACCTGGGCTTTATACCCGGAGAGGCGCAAGACGATACGCCCTGCCCAAATAATTGGAAATAAGAACGTGTTGACGTAGGTGAGCTTATTGATGCGCAATCCGGCCTTTTCCAGTTTTTGTCGAAGTTCGTCTGCGGTATACCGCCTGCAGTGGTGACTCACCTCGTCCTGCAATCCCCACAGGAAGTTGAAGGCAGGGACGAAAACAATGAACGAGCCGCCGGGTTTGAGCAGCCGGGCGAATTCTCGCAGAGCTTGCTCATCGTCGTCCAAATGCTCGATCAGGTCCAGGGCCATGATCACATCGAAAGATTCAGGCTTCAGCGGGGGGCGCGTGCCATCGCCACAGGCCACATTGACCAGATTGCGTGATCGACAAAAGATGAGAGCCTCGGTGGAAAAATCGAGCCCCACGACACGGTCGTAGCCATGGGTGTGCAAGTGCTCCAAATTGAAACCGGTGCCGCACCCGATATCCAGAACGTGAGGGCTGGGATAGTCGGCCAATGTTCTGAAGACCCAATCAAAGATGATCTTGCGCCGGGCCACGTACCACCAATGCGTCTGTTCGATATCTTGAATCTGATTGTATAACTCTGTTTTCATCGCAGAACGGTCGAAAAGTGGCTAAGACTCGACATACCGGTCGTACCACAGTTGGAAGATGAGCAACGTCCACAGTAACTTGCGGTTATCTCGCTGACGAGAGAAATGCTCGTCGAGCAGGTGTTTGACGTACGTATAGTTGAACAACTCCTGCCGGGTAATGCGCTCTTCCGAGAGCATATCCAACACCAGGTCACGTAGCTCGCTGGTGAGCCAATGGGCAACGGGCATATTGAACCCTTTTTTAGGGCGTTTAATAATATCGCGGGGGAGGCTATGCCCCATGCACTTTTTGAGTAGATATTTGGTGGTGAGTCGGTGCAGTTTCAGTTCCAGCGGCAACTCAGTGGCAAAGCCCACCACATTCCGATTCAAGAAAGGGACCCGTACTTCCAGCGAGGCGGCCATGCTGGCCCGGTCTACTTTGTAGAGAATGTCGCCCTCCAGGTACATTTTCATATCATCATATAGCAACAGGTTCAGGGGCAGGCGCGCGTCACACTCGCGGGCGTGAACATAGGCCTGGGTATAAGTATCCCGCAGTACCGGCTTGATCCAATCTTGCAGGAGTAGGGCAGCTTCTTCGTCCACGAAGGATCCCAGCCAGCGATGATGCCGTTCCTGTAAAGAGACACCACGACCAGCCAGAAAGCGACGCACGCGGAAATCAGCACTGATATTGCTAAACGAAACCGGCATCCGGTCGAGTATTCTGGGAACGAGCGAGGCACGTACGCGCCAGGGCACAATCCGTTCGTAATATTCGATCAAGCGGTGAGCGACCAGGGTCGGGTAACCAGCCAACAACTCGTCGCCACCATCACCGCCGAGCACAACTTTCACGTATCCTCGGGCAAATAACGATAAGAAGTAAGTGGGGATGAGTGACGAATCGCCAAAAGGCTCGTCCAGAAAATCGGTGATGGTAGGTACCATTTCGGCGACCATCTTGCTGGTCAGGATCAATTCGTTGTGCCGGGTACCCAGATAGTCGGCGACTGCGCGCGCGTAACGCGACTCGTCGAAGGAGGCTTCTTCAAAGCCAATAGAAAAGCTATCAACTGTGCCTGGGTACAGTTCCACCATGAGTGCGGTAATCGTACTGGAGTCAATGCCGCCGCTGAGCAACACGCCCACGGGCACATCGCTGACCAGTTCCTTGCGGACACTGGTTTTGAGCGTATCGTATAGGCCAGAGGCGTAATCGCGCCAGTCGACCGGCGGACGGCTTTCGCTGCGAGCCAGACTGATGTTCCAATAGGATTCGAGCTGGAGGCCCTGGGTATTGTAGCGCAGGAAATGCCCGGGTTCCAGGCGGTAGATATTACGCAGGATAGTGCGGGGAGATGGGACGTATTCATACGAGAGATATTCGTTCAAGGAAATCAAGTCGATCTCGCGCCCGACATCTGGGTGGGCCAGCACTACCTTCATCTCTGAGCCAAAGATAAGCTGGTCTGCTATTTGGGTGTAGTAGAGGGGTTTGATACCCATCCGGTCGCGGGCAATGAGGATTTCCTGGCACCGGCTATCCCAGATCGCAAAGGCAAAAATACCGTTCAGGTGTTGAATACAGTCAATGCCAAATTCCTCGTACAGGTGCAAAATGACTTCGGTATCAGTGCAAGTACGAAAAGTGTGTCCCCTCTTTTGCAGATAGGTACTTAGCTCGCGGTAGTTGTAGATTTCACCATTGAAGACAATCCATGTCGTTTCGTCTTCATTAGGGATGGGCTGCCGCCCGCCAGCGAGATCAATGATGGACAGGCGACGCGACCCTAATCCCACAAACTCATCCCAGTAC
This sequence comes from uncultured Anaerolineales bacterium, assembly GCA_964439175.1. Classification (GTDB taxonomy): domain Bacteria; phylum Chloroflexota; class Anaerolineae; order 4572-78; family NAK82; genus CAYTNQ01. The sequence continues at coordinate 26,191 of CAYTNQ010000045.1, forward strand.
AGGCCCTGGTCATCGGGACCGCGATGCCTCATCGCTTGCATCATCTTCAGCAAAACATCTCTATCGACCACTTGAGGCATATTAATACTTACGATACCGCAAATGCCACACATACATCATCCTGTTTTGGGGGCTGATGTTGTTCTATACAGAGGAAGACAATTGCACTTCTATACAGCATAGGAGTATATCCCTTCGGAGTCAACGGGAAAATGTTCCCAAAGCACTTGTCCAGAAATAACTTGGTGCTTTTGGCATCAGTTTACGCCTGATTTGCCATTTAAAATGCAAAGTTATTATTGGACAAGGTTACTACTCAGCCTGAAGGTGCCCGGCACTTCATCGATAGAAATGCACGATGTCCGGTCCGCTGTCAGACACCAGATTACGCCTTAAAGGCCGCAAAAGTGCCGGGCACCTGAAATCCTTGAGGGTCCGAATTCTTTACAA
>CAYTNQ010000046.1:0-26172 GCA_964439175.1 uncultured Anaerolineales bacterium
TACGCAGGCAGTGCAACTGGCCGAAGCTGAGCATCGCCAGCACGAAGTGGCCGAAACTTTGCGCCAGGTAGCCAACCTCATCAATGCCAGTTTGGATCTGGACATTGTGCTGGATCGCGTTTTGGAACAACTGGCCCAGGTGGTGGATTACGACAGCGCCTCTTTGAGATTATTAAACCACGACAGGCTGACAATGCAGGCCGTCCGGGGGTTTGACGAGCCTGATCGAGTCTTAGCCATTGTCTCCGATGCTGCGGATGACCCCCTCTTTCAGGAGATGTTGGAGTCGCGCCGCCCTATCGTCATCCACGACACAAAGACCGATGGCCGCCATCAGCCATGGCTCGGCTCCGAGTTGGTCGGTTCATGCATTGGGGTGCCGTTGGTCGTGCGGGACAGGATCATCGGCCAACTTACCGTAGCCAAGCACCAGCCCGATGCTTACGATGAAAGCGACGTTGAGTTGATCTTCACCTTTGCCCAGCAGGTAACTATCGCCATCGAAAATGCCCGCCTGCACGCCGAAACGGAGCAACGCGCTGAACAACTGGCGGTCCTCCATGAGCTGGATCGGGCCATCGCCGCCAGCCTGCGCACTGACGACGTGTACTATGCCTTTGCCCGTCACGCTGCTCGCTTACTGCCTTACGACCGTATGTCTATCGCCCTGTTGGAGGGGGATCAGATGCGCGTGACCTACGTGGCTGGTGAAAATGAAACGATGCCGCCGCTGGGAGCCAGGTTTCCGTTATCTGGTCAGGCCGCCAACTTTCATCCTGAGGCTCTCCAGCCCATGTTGCAGTCTGAAGAGACAGCTAAGACCTCGGGTGTCGGCTGGGTAGCTGTGCGTGGCCAACCCCTGTTGCGCCACGACATCCCCGCCGACAAACGGTTTGCCGAGGATGAGCAACTGGTGGCCTCCGGTATCCGGTCAAGTATGATCATCCCCCTGCGGGTGAAGGGGCGAGTCACTGGCACCTGGAGCGTCGGTAGCCGGCAGATGGCGACCTACAGCCCCGATGACCTGGTCATCGCCCAATCGATGGCTGACCAATTGGCCGTCGTCGTCGAAAACACCCGGCTGTACCGGGCAGTGCAAGGTTACGCTGCCGAGCTGGAAACCCGCGTTGAGGCACGCACGGCTGAACTCGGTCGTGAACGCGAACGGTTGCTGGCCGTGTTGGCGAGCGCTGGCGATGCGATCGCCATCACTGATAGCCAGGGGAGCATCGAATACGTCAATCCCGCCTGGGAGCGGCTGACCGGTTTTTCCGCTCAGGAAGTGTTGGGCCAATCACACCGCATCCTGCGGAGCGGACAGACCCCGCCGGAGATCTACCACCAGATGTGGAACACGATCCGGTCAGGCCAGATGTGGCGTGGTGACCTGGTAGATCGGCGCCGGGATGGCTCGCGGATCGAAGTGAGGGTGACCATTGCTCCTGTCATCGGTGAGCAGGGAGGCATTGTCAACTTCGTAGGCGTCTTCCACGACGTGACACAACTTAAGAAACTGGCTCGTATGAAGGACGAGTTCCTGAACACGGCGGCCCACGAATTACGTACCCCGATTACCTCCATCATGGGCTTCAATGAATTGCTGCTGACTCGCAAGAACCTATCGGATGAGAAGCGTATGCGCTACTTACGTCACATCAACGACCAGACTACACGCCTCAAGCTCATAGTCGATGATCTGCTCGATATATCACGCATCGAGTCAGGCACCGGCTTTATCATCGAGCCGGAGCCATTGGATCTTTACCCTCTTTTTGAGCGAATGGTCCGGGATTGGCAGGAAGCGAATCCCGATCACACCTATCGGCTGCAGATCAGCGGCGATGATCGGGCCAACTCCCCCCTGGCTCGCGTGGCAGGAGCCACTGATGGTTCGCCACATCTCGAGATAAGACAAGCAGAATGGGCTGACCGGGGGGACAAGGAGATCGCCGAAGCTGAGCCGGCTGGACTTGCCGTAGGTTGGCCCAAAGTCCACGCTGACAAAAACCGCGTCCAACAGGTGATGTACAATCTCCTCTCCAATGCAACTAAATATTCTTCCAGTGGTAGCATCATCACCGTGAGTATAACCCAGGTTGGTGGATATATGGAGGTGGGCGTCACCGATGAAGGCATTGGTATGACCGAAGACGAATTAGCGCACGTCTTTGAGAAATTCTGGCGGGCTGATGCCTCGTCTACTGCTGTTGAGGGTACCGGCCTGGGGCTGATCATCGTCAAGCACACCGTGGAGCAACACGGGGGGCACCTTTGGGTTGAGAGTGTCAAAGGCAAAGGAACTACAGTGCATTTCACCTTGCCGCTGGTCGATCGCCGCATAGCTGTTCTCATCGTCGAGGACGAAGACTCGGTGTGTGAAGTCGAGCGGCGTATCCTTTCCAAGAATGACATAGCGTCTTTGATAGCCACCTGCGGTCAGGAAGCCATTGAAATAGCGCAGACCTGTCGCCCTGACCTGATCCTGCTGGATTTGACGTTGCCAGACAAGTCGGGGAAAGAGGTATTGCAGGCGCTCAAGACTCATCCGGCTACTGCGCATATTCCGGCGGTGGTGGTCTCTGCCCACTCCGACTGGCATACTATCGAAGAGAGTCATATGTTGGGAGCGGTGGATTTCCTGACAAAACCATTTCAGTATGAGGAACTACTCAGCCGCGTTCGTCGTGGGCTCAAGAGCGCTGCACCGCAGATACAGGAGATGCAGAGAAACGAGCCTGGGGTGGCGATGCTTGCACGAGGCCGTTCTGACCGGCAGCAAACCGGCGACGGGTAGCAATATGAGTTGCCTGCTGTATGCTGCCCGGCGGCTGGCAGCATCATATCAGGCATCGAAGAGAGGTGAAAACAGTGAAAAAGATTCTGGTTGTGGACGATCACTCACATGTGCGAGAGTTGGTTGAGGCAACCCTTGACATCGGGGACTACGCGATATTGCAGGCGGCCAGCGGGGACGATGCGTTAACCATCGCCCGCGCTGAGTACCCCGATTTGATCTTGCTGGACGTGATGATGCCCGACAGCCCTCTTGATGGCTTTGAAGTGTGCCGACAACTTAAATCTGATCCAGCGACTCGAAGCATCAGGATTGTCATGCTGACTGCGCGGGGGCAGGAAGCAGACATTGAAACTGGCAAACGGGCTGGCGCCGACGAGTACTTCACCAAGCCCTTCAGTCCCTTGCAATTGGTGAGCAAGGTGGAGGAACTGCTGGACTAAGAAGAAGGTATTGAAATATGGAACACGACGGCACCATTCTAATTGTGGATGATCAACTGAGAACTCGCGAACTCCTGAGAGAATTGCTCACGGGGCAGGGCTACACCTTGGCTTTGGCCAGCAATGGGGAAGAGGCCTTGGCTCAAGCCTTGGAACTTACTCCGGATGTGATCTTGCTGGACGTGATGATGCCGGGCATGGATGGTTTTGAGGTATGCCAGCGGTTGCGCAGTGAACCTCTCCTGGCCGAGGTGCCGGTTATCATGGTCACAGCCCTTGATGATCGGGACTCTCGCATCCGGGGCATCCAAGCCGGGGCAGATGACTTTGTCTCCAAGCCCTTCGATCAGCTTGAACTGCTGGCCCGGGTGCGAACCGTTACTCAACTTAACCGATATCGCCGGCTACATACAGAGCGAACCAAGTTCGAGTGGGTCGTCAAAAAAGCAGACGACGGCTACCTGATCCTCAGTGAGGACGACACCGTGCTCTACGCTAACCCCCAGGCCTGCCATTACCTTGGCCTCCCGGTCAGCGGGAGTGAACCCATCTCCAAGACCTTTCTTGAACTGGCCCACAGACAGTACCGGTGTGAACCTCAGGAGGCCTGGGCCTCATGGTCAGAGTGGTCAGCCGAGTCAATACTCTATTTAGTGCGGCCTGAGTCAGCCACTGCCGATCCTCTCTGGCTTCAGGTCGATCGGATGGAGATGTCATCTGGCGCGAGGGACAGATATTTGGTCCATCTACGTGATGTCACCGCCAGTGTGGCCGCTCAAAGTGTCGTGTGGACGTTTCATTCCCAGGTCAGCCACAAGTTGAGGACGCCATTAACGATATTGGCTGGGTGTCTTCAGCTTCTTGAGGCAGATGAGCCATCACTTTCAGAGGAAGAGAAAAAAATCCTGGTCTCTTCAGCACACAAAGGTGCCTTGCGTCTCCGAAGTGAGATAGAGGACATCTTCCAATATCTGGAAACTCCCTATGTTATTAAACCCGGGCAGGGGCAATGCAGTCTCGCCGAAATTCCGCCACTCATTGACGAAATCAAGGCCGACCTGGAACTTGAATCAGTCAAGATCGTCCAGGTAGATAGTGGGCAGCCTACCGATGGGACTGCAGACCATACTCACCTATCGCTTTCTCGTCGAGCGATAGAGTTGATCCTGCAGGAGCTTTTGGAAAACGCGCAAAAATTTCACCCTAAAGGGTCCCCTGGCGTGGAGATTGAGATTTCCGACGTTGCCGATGGTGTCCGTATTCGGGTGTACGATGATGGGCTGCCGCTTTCACCCGAGCAGTTAGCCAGGATATGGACCCCCTATTACCAGGCAGAGAAACGACACACCGGCCAGGTGACCGGGATGGGCCTGGGACTTTCAATGGTGGCTGCCCTGGTCTGGGATGTGGGCGGAACCTGCCACGCCTACAACCGGGAGCCAGGGCCAGGTCTGGTCGTCGAATTGGGCTTGCCTGTAACCAGGAAGCATGGTGAGGTTAATGAATGAAGAAAAAGCTCACATTCTGATTGTAGACGACGCAGCCGAGACTTGTACATTCCACAGAAGAGGGTAAGATATGCAACCCCCCAGCACTATCCTCATTGTGGATGATCAAGTGAGTGCTCGCGAGATCTTGAGAGAACTGCTTGCGGAGCAAGGTCACAATTTAGCTTTCGCAGGCAGTGGGAAAGAAGCCTGGGCTAAAGCTGCAGAACTCATACCTGATCTGATCTTACTCGACGTGATGATGCCCGACATAGATGGGTTTGAAGTATGCTCTCGGCTGCGGGCCGACCCTCACCTGGCCGAGGTTCCGATCATTATGGTTACGGCCCTGAATGATCACTACGCTCGTATGCAGGGAATTGAGGCCGGGGCCGATGATTTTATCACTAAACCTTTTGATCTGATGGAATTAGAAGCGCGGGTGCGGACTATCACGCGGCTCAACCGCTATCGCCGCTTGCTGATGGAGCGAACTCGGCGGCAGCAAGCTGAGAGCGAGGTTCATCATCTCAAAGAAGCCGAGCGTATACGGTCACAACACCAAGAACGCGAGAAACAGGCCGCCTTGGACCGGCTACGCCACACGTTCCTGAGCGCCGTCAACCATGAAATGCGTACGCCCTTGGCCCTCATCTTCCAGACCATTGAAATGCTGGAAGACACTCAAATGGGCGAGCTGGCACCGCAGCAATTAGATGCGCTGACAGTCATGCGACGGCAGTCTGAGATTCTAGGCAAGATGGTTAAGAGTTTAACCCGCGTGGCTGCCTTTTTGAGCAAGCAGAAAACGGTCAGGCCTGTGTGGGCTCAGTTGGAGCCGGTGCTCAACAACGTAATCCCGCTGGCCGAATTCAGGGCGCGCAGCAAGGAAATTACCGTCGAAACCGAGATTGCGTCCAACCTCCCCTCCTTCCCCTTGGATGTCAAGCAAATGGAGGAAGCTTTAACTCAACTGGTCGATAACGCTATCAAGTTCAATCGACCGGGCGGTAAGATAAAGATCAGTGCTCAGGCCGACGACGATTGGGTTATTATAGCCGTGTCGGATACTGGTATCGGAATTGAGCCAGAGCAAATGAATAGAATCTGGGAGGTTCTTGAGCAGAAAGCTGACCCCGTGAGGCGCGCGCAGGAGGGCCTGGGCCTGGGGCTGGTGCTGGCTCGCTACATTGTGGAAGCTCATCGTGGCACAATAGAAGTTGAGTCGACGCCGGGGCAGGGCAGCACCTTCAGCGTGAAGTTGCCCAGGACAAAAGCAAAAAGGGCCAGGGAGAGCTCACTATGAATCACACAAGCACGATTCTCATTGTGGATGACCAACAGAGCGCCCGCGAGGTCTTGAGCGAGTTACTAGAAAAAGAGGACTACAATTTGGTTCTTGCCGACAATGGGGAGGAAGCTCTGGTCAAGGCAGCCGAACTGGTCCCGGACCTGATCCTGCTGGACGTGATGATGCCAGGTATGGATGGCTTTGAGGTTTGCCAACGCCTGCGCGCTGATCCACTCTTGTCCGAAGTGCCGATCATCATGGTCACCTCTCTGGATGATGCTGACTCTCGCTTGCGAGGCCTGGAGGTTGGCGTGGATGACTTCGTAGCCAAGCCTTATAGCCTGGCTGAATTGCAGGCTCGGGTACGAAGCATTACCCGCCTCAATCGCCAGCGCCGCTTGCGCACACTTGAATTACAAGCCCAGCGTGATCGGACTCAGGCCATTCTGCAGGCTGTGGGTGAAGCCGTCGTCGTCGCCGATGCAGAAGGGGACATTCAGTACATGAATCCGGCTGCAATTGCCTTAACTGGCTTCAGTCCTGACGAGGTACTGGGGCGGAGTTGGCGTTTGTGGCAGGGTGAAGAAACAGAGTCCTCTCTGTATGGTGATATTCTACAGATGATTGGCGCCGGTCAAACGTGGCGAGGTGAGGTCGTTAACAAACGTAAAGATGGCACTCTGTATGATGCTGCCTTGACCGTAGCGCCTCTGCTTGCTTCCGATGACCACGACCAGCCCATTGGCTTCGTCAGCGTGCAAAGGGATATCACCCCTCTCAAAAAGGCCGAACGAGCCAAGAATGAATTTGTCTCCAATGTCTCCCATGAGCTGCGCACCCCGCTCTCCGTACTCACCCTCGTCAGCGACAACCTCGACGCGCTCTATGAACGCTTGAGCGACGACAGGCGTCGCAAAATGATCCAGGATATCCAGAAGCATACCCAGGTGTTGAACGAGCTCATTGGCGACGTGCTAGAGATCTCGCGCATTGATAGCGGACGTGTTTCAATGGAGCGTGAGCAGGTAAACCTGGCCCAACTGGCCCTCGACGAGGCAGACAAGCTGTTGCCCCTGGCTCAACAAAAGTCTCAGACTTTGCATGTGGATGGCCTCGAGGAAGTGGTCGTGTGGGGTAATAATGGCCAGTTACGACAAGTGCTGCGTAACCTGCTCAATAACGCCGTGAAATACACCCCCAACGAGGGTCAGATTGCCTGCAAGTGCTCGGTTCTCCCCCCTATGTCCCCTTCGCAAGCAAAGGCAGTAGAGAAAGAGTGGCCCGGCGTTGCCGCTCTGCGCCCCAATCATTGGGCCGCCTTGCGAGTAGTGGATACCGGTATTGGTATCAGCCAAGAGCATTTACCGCACTTGTTTGAGCGTTTTTATCGGGGGAGAGCGCAACAGGAGATGCGAGGAACGGGCCTGGGTTTGGCCATTGCCCGGGAATTAATTGAGTTACATGACGGACATATCGCTGTCACTTCGGTTCCAGGTGAAGGGAGCACGTTTGCTATCTACTTGCCACTGGGGCGAAGGAACAGTTGAACAAAGGGAGAGACTATGAGCACAATTGCTTCCATACTCGTCGTCGACGACGAACTGGATTTGTTGGATAACATCAGTCTGGCCATGGAGGCGGAAAACTATCGGGTTCTCACTGCTAACGATGGGATTGAGGCCCTGAAAGTGCTGCAATCGCAACCGGTCGATCTAATCCTGGCCGACATTGCCATGCCAGATATGAACGGCTATCAACTGTACGAGCGGGCACGCCAGAACCCGGAGTGGGTGACAATCCCTTTCGTGTTTTTGACGGCTCGCACAATGGATAGTGACATCCGTTACGGTAAAGAGCTCGGCGTTGATGACTACCTGACCAAGCCCATCCGTGCCGGTGATTTGCTGGCGGCCGTACGTGGCAAGCTGCGTCGCGCTCGACAATTGGCCGAGGCAGAGACCCAACGCAAGCCGTCGGCAATGGCTGAGGATCGCTTTTTAAACCTTGAGCGGCTACGACTGGACCCGACCCAACACCGAGCCTGGCTAGACGAGCAGGAACTTAAGCTGTCTGCCAAAGAGTTTGCCTTGCTGGAATACCTGGCCCGACAAGGGGGCCGGGTCCTGTCGCCGCAGGAGCTAGTTAAGGTCACCCACGGATTAGATACCGACCACGTAGAAGCTGGAACGCTGGTACGTCCTCTGATCCTTTCCCTGCGCCGCAAGCTTGGCCTATCTACGGGGGAGGCGGGATCTATTGTAAATGTACGCGGCGTCGGCTATCGTTTGGTTATGCCCGAGTAATCGCTTAACCTTCATAAGTGGTTACTACCAACGCTTTTTAAGCAGTCTCCTATAGCTGTCCGCTGATCCGCTCATAATTCTACGGAATTATGAGCGGATCCTTCTTTATTGGGCAATTAGCCCCAATATCTTTCAAATAAACGCTGGCCAGACTTCGTCTTATTTGAACACTCTCGCCAGCTTCCTCAACGGAATCATCACATAGCCCAAACATTGCTTTCATATACTTCAATGCTGATGTTTGCTAGGATAGAAACCAGAAAGTAGCAAGCACTCCTCTAAAGGAAGCAACGATGGAAAAGCAAGACTTCGCCATAAACATCGGCAGATCAATCATTCTGACCTTTGTCTTAATCTTTGTTCTGGCGAAAGCCTCCCTTTGGGATACTCCTGTAGCCCTGGCTAATGAACCTACGCCAGCAGCAGGCGAAAGCCTCCCTTTGGGAAAGGGAGGCTTTCGCCTGGGAAGTGTACCTACCCGGCTGGTAATTCCCTCCATTGACCTGGATAGAAAGGTTTTTCCCGTAAGTTGGACGCCAATTGTCGTCAACGGCGTAACCGTCGGCAAGTGGGATACATTAGATAACGACGTTGCCTGGCACAATGAATCGGCCAAGCTGGGTCAGGTGGGGAACACGGTTCTGAACGGACATAGCGATATCTATGACAGGGTCTTCCAGAATTTGGAGAAGGTCGAGATTGGTGATGAAATCATCGTCTTTTCTGACGGGCAGCCATATCACTACCTTGTCACTGAGAAGGTTCTGGTGAGGGAAAAGGGTGTTCCTTTCGAGCAACGCGTCGCAAACGCACAACTGATTGCTCCCACCGACGATGAACGGCTGACTTTGGTAACTTGCACTGGCTCTGGTGCCACCCACCGGCTGATCATTATCGCCCGTCCTACTACCCAGGCAATTCACTAGTGGGAGAAAGATTGGTAATGAAAACGAGACCCTCCGTTCTACTGGTTGACGACCAACCGGACTTCCTGGACAATCTCGGCCTGGCCCTGGAAATGGCTGGATATCAGACGCTGATGGCTAGCGATGGTGTTGAGGCTCTGGTTGCATTGCGAAGCCAGCCAGTGGATCTGATTTTGTCAGATATTGTTATGCCGCATCTAGATGGGTATCAACTATATCATCGGGTGCGGCAGAACCCGGAATGGGCCAAAATCCCCTTTCTTTTTCTCACGAGCCGTGGGTTTTTATCAGACAGTGAGATTCGTTATAGCAAAGCGCTGGACGTTGACCAGTATTTGACCAAACCCATTCGATCTAAGGATCTGCTCGCGGCTGTGCAGCGTGCGCTGCAACGGGCTCAATAACCTGCCTGAGGAGGAAAGAGGAACTGGCATTTATGGATCGGCGATCACTCGTTAAGCCTATAGATCCCCCTTGGGCCGGAGGGGCAAGCCTATGGGGAAAAATTGTTCTGGCCCTGTTAATCATCATCGCCACTATGAATCTCGGGAACGCGACCCCGACCGCCCATGCCCAGGACAACTCGCCTCCCCAGGGAGGATCTACGAGAATTCAAGCCTTTATTTTGCTGGCTCCAAAGCATAGCAATAGGCTGGATATGGCCCAATTGCAGGGCGTCATCGAGGCCAACGGCGGGCGCGTCAGGCATACTTTTCCTTACCGGGCTATCATTGCAGAAATACCAGCCGGTACGGTCCAGCAACTTTCGGCCCTCCCCGGCGTAGCGAACGTTTTTACTGGAGCTATAGAGCTCTCGACGATGGATGTCTACGGTTCCGACGCTCGCCGCTTGGCCAGCGTGTGGAACTCCTTGATCTCTCCCCAATCCGCCGACCTGGAGATGGATGCATCGGCCCTGGATCACCCGGACGAGCACGACGATGCCTTCATGGCCCCCGATTTGCCGCCAGCTCATAGGTTCCCTACGGGGAAGGGTGATTTAGGTGTGGCATCTGGCAGCTCTGCTACCCCCGGCTACTACCAGACCAGCGAGTATATGGCCGGCTCCATTGCCGTGGGCATCGTGCTGGTCGAAAGCAATGGCAGTGTGGACCCCTCCACTGAAGATTGGACCGATGACGAAAAGCAACTGGTCTTCAGCGAGATCGTAGCCGCCCTCAATTGGTGGGCTGAACGGGAACTTCGTGCTAATCTCAGCTTCGTCTACGATGACCACTTCTCCAACCCCTTGCCGACCGGCGTAGAGCCCATCACCCGTCCCTACTCCGACCAGCGATATTGGATTGCCGACGCTATGGGCAATCTAGGGTATAGTGCTTCTTCTTATTTCACTCGCGTTCGTGATTACAACAATGACCTGCGCGCCACATACCAGACCGATTGGGCCTTTACCATGTTTGTGGTTGATAGCTCGGTTGATAGCGATAACCACTTCAGCGACGGCTATTTTGCTTATGCCTACCTGGGCGGGCCATTCATGGTGATGACCTATGGCAACAACGGTTACGGACCCAGTAATATGGACGCCGTCGCCGCCCACGAAATCGGGCACATCTTCCTGGCTCTTGACCAGTATTACTCGGCCTACCAACCCTGCACACGCAAGTCAGGCTATCTAGATGTGGAGAATCAAAACAGTTCGTACGGAAGTTGCGCGTCGAACGTAAACAGCATTATGCGCGGCCAGACCCTCCCCTATCGCACCCAAGCCATCGACGAGTACGCACGAAGCCAGATCGGCTGGCGCGACTCCGACGGCGATGACATCCTCGACCCTCTCGATACTGAACTGCCAGTGAGCATTACCACGATTTCTCAGGATGGTGAGAGCGTGACCATCAAAGGCACGGCTAATATCGTGCCTTACCCTTCTCCCAGCCGCGTCAGCGTGACCATCAACACCCTGACCGACGTGCGGTATCGTCTTGATGCGGGCGATTGGCAGCCGACTGCGGCCGATGATGGCGCATTTGATACAGCGGAGGAGACTTACCACTTCACGGCCACTTCTCTGTCGCCTGGCTTACACACCCTGGAGGTAGCTGCTCTGGATTCAGCCGGCAATGCATCCGGGGTTTACGCCACGGAATCTATCGCTATCCTCGATCCAATTGATGGCGGTCTAAACACCGAGCTTCATCCGCCAGCCGGCGCTGTTTCCGCCAGTACAGCCTCGACGATCGGCGGCACAGCCTATCATCTGCAAAACGACATTGTCACTCAGGTAGAGTACCGTATGGATAGCGGTCCGTGGCAACAGGCCAGTGCTGAGGATGGTGCGTTTGACAGTGACTACGAACCTTTCACCTTGACAATTGGCCCAGAGTCCCTTGAGCCTGGAACACACCTCGTCGATGCCCGCGCCATCGATGGCGGGGGTAATGTGGAGGTCAACTACGCTAGCCTGAAGATTGAAGTCGCTGAATCGCTTACGGTCTTTTTGCCCCTTGTGATCAGATGAATGAGAAGACAAATGTACTTTCCCTCCTTGAGGGACTTTCCCTCCTTGAGGGACTTTCCCTCCTTGAGGGACTCTCAGTGCCTCAAACGGAACTCAAACGCAATCTGAATATTGGCATTATATACTTCAACGCGGAAGTCTGTTAAGATAGGTTAGAAATCAGGAGGAATACGATGCTTAACTCAGAAGTCGTGAATGAAAATTTGGTCGTTGTTGAACCGGATCCCACAGATAATTCCGGGGGCAATTGGACATTTCCATGTGCCAGAAACGCGGCACCCTGGCCCGCTGGTGCGAGCCAGGACGGGCAGGTGGGAAGCTCGGCGCACGAAAAGGAGACCACCTATGACCGGCTGCTTCAAATCACCCTGAGTGCCATCTGCAACGAAATGCACGAGCCACTGGCTCTCATCTCCCAAGTTATTGAGATGCTCGAGGACCCTGGCCTGGGATCGATGACAGATGAGCAGTTGGATGCGTTGACGGCATTGCGGCGGCAAGCTCACATATTGGAGCAAATGATCGACGGGCTACCGTACATTGCCGCCTTTGCAGATAAACGAGCATTACAGCCCAGCGACTAAGAGGCAGATAATGATTTTGAAAACAGAATTCTCAAGGCAAGGATCGGAGAACTCACAGGGGACAAGCCTGGCAGTGCTCTCCGATATTCACGGCAACAGCCTGGCCCTAAGGGCCGTGCTGGCCGACATGGATGCCCAGGGAGGCGCCGACCACGTGATTGTCCTGGGCGACCTGGCCGTCTTCGGCCCGGATCCGACGGGTGTTCTGGAACTGCTCCGGGAACGGGAACCGGTCTTCTACGTGCGTGGCAACACTGACCGTTACCTGGTCGAAGGACAGTATCCGGGTGGCCCCGGCAGCCAGAGTTGGGAATCGCAGGTGCTGGCCAGCTTCCCCTGGACGGTTCGCCAACTGGGCGAGGCCGGCTTGCAGTTTCTGGCGGATCTACCCCCACAACAACTGCTCCGTTTGGATGAAGAGCATGCCATCCTGGCAGTCCACGGCTCTCCGCGCGGCGACGAAGAGGGCATCCACCCCGACACGCCCGACGCCAAGCTGGCGTCTATGTTGAGCGGCCGGCCCTATACCCTGCTGCTGTGTGCACATACCCATCTGCCCCTCGATCGGATGGTGGCGGGGCGGCGAGTGGTGAACGTGGGCAGCGTGGGCCTGCCCTTCGATGGTGACCCGAGCGCCAGCTATGCCCTGATCCGCCTGGAGCCTGGTGGGGGCTACCGGGTTGAATTCCGGCGTGTTACTTACGACGTGGAAGCCGTGGTGTCCCAGTTGTTTGTCGTGAACCATCCCACCGCCAACGTGGGGGCCTACAACCTGCGCACTGCCCGCCCGCTGAGCCAGAAACTGGTCTACACCGACAGGATGCGGCAAGGTCAGGTCGTGGCTGATTCAAGTGATTTGGGAGCAAACGACAGCAGGAAACATCATAGTATAAGCCCCGCATGTGCGAGTACGCCCGTGTCCCATTGTTCCCCAGTTAGGTAAGAAGGATGAATGAGACGCAACGTGATCAGATTCTCCAGCGTCCTCTCTCCATTCAAGAGACTGGGCTCACGACAGGGCTATTGAGCGAGTTGGCTCTCAAGCTCATTTACAACACCGGCGAGATGGGCGCAAACGAAATCAGCCGCCAACTGTGCCTCCCATTTTCCGGCGTTGTCCAGCCAGTTCTCGAACAACTCGATCGGGAAGAATTGGTTAACATCACTGGCGCAGGGGGCTTTGGAGAACAAGCCTACCGGTACACCCTCTCCCGTAAAGGGATCGACCGGGTTCACCAGGCGCTGGGGCGCAGCCAATACGTGGGGCCGGCACCGGTCCCCCTGGAACGTTACAACGCCATGATCAGTGCTCAGGCGGTGGGCGAGGTGCTGCTCGACGAATCCGACGTCGAAGCTGCCTTCCAGGGGTTGGTAGTCAACCGGGCCATGTTCGACAAGATCGGTCCAGCACTGAACTCCGGCCGATCAGTCTTTCTCTACGGCCCGCCGGGAAACGGCAAGACCACCATCGCCACCCGCATGGCGCGGTTGCTGGCCCGTGACCCGATCTACATTCCTTACGCCGCCTCGGTGGATGGGCACATCATCAAAGTCTACGACGATTTCAACCACCAACGGGTCAACGGGGAACTGGCTACCAGGCAAAAGGATGAGGGATCCACCCTCGGTGAGAGCGCTATGGATGAACGCTGGGTGTTGATCGAGCGCCCTATGGTTATGGTCGGTGGAGAACTGACCCTGGAAAGCCTCGATCTCATCTGGGACCCGGCCGCCAAGTACTACGAGGCCCCCTTCCAGATGAAGGCCAATGGGGGAATGTTCTTGATCGATGACTTCGGTCGCCAACAGATGGACCCCCAGGATTTACTCAACCGCTGGATCGTTCCTTTGGAGACACGAGTGGATTTTCTGAGCTTGCACACTGGCAAGAAGCTGGAGATTCCTTTTGAACAGTTGGTTGTCTTTTCTACCAACCTGGATCCGGCCGACCTGGTCGACGACGCCTTCCTGCGCCGGATCCGTCACAAGATCAAGGTAGACAATCCGACAGCCGATGAGTTTCACCAGGTCTTTCAGATCATGTGTCGGGTGCGAGGAGTCGAATACGCAAAAGAGGGTTTCGTCCACATGGTGCGCGAGTGGTACCTCAAACCCCAACGTGATTTCAAGAACTCGCACCCCCGCGATATCCTGGATCAATTGCTGGACATCGCCAAGTACAAGCATCTCAAGCCAATGGCCACGCCGGAGATGATCGACCATGCTTGCTCCGCTTACTTTGCCGATCTGTAGGGGGTATGTATGTTAGAATCGTTTCAACCTTCACCTGACCAGGTCAAGATTCTGGTCGTGGATGACCAACCCCTCAATATTGAATTATTGGCGGGGTACCTTGATGTAGATGGATATCAACTAATTTCCGCTACCAGCGGCGAGGAAGCGCTCGACAAGATCGCTACAGAGAAACCCAATCTGGTCCTCCTGGACGTGATGATGCCCGACCTGGATGGCTTTGAAGTCTGCCGGCGTATCAAGAGCAACCCTGCTACTATCTTCCTGCCGGTGGTCCTGGTAACCGCCCTGAAAAGTGTGGAGGACCGGGTAAAGGGAGCGGATGCGGGCGCCGACGACTTCCTGAGCAAGCCGGTGGACCAACAAGAATTGCTGACCCGGGTCAAATCTCTGGTGCAGGTCAAGTTCCTCCACGATGCCCTGGAAGCACGCAACCGGCAACTCAAGCAGGTGCTAGAAGACCGGACCCGGCAACTGGAGGATGCGACGCGGGAATTGCAGAAGTTGCTGGAGGAAAAGGCCCATTTCAGCCCTGACCTCACGCCCGCTTCTCACCCTCGTCTCCAAGAGCAGGCAGCAGGCCCTGGATCCTCCCCATCGGCACACGCTGTTAGCCAGGTAAGCCGGCAGACCATGCGTGACTTTAAGCAACGCCTGCTGAGTCGCCTGGCCGGTACGCTGGAGGGGCGCACCGACCTGTCCCGGACGCCGGAGATGGTCGCCACGCTCAGCCAGCGACTGGCCGCCATCTATGAGGCCTCGGGCCTGGAATTGCCCGATGAGGTTCGCCAGGAACTGTTCCGCGAAATCGTGGACGAAATCCTGGGTTACGGCCCGATCGAGCCCTTGCTGGCCGATTCGACTGTCTCCGAGGTGATGGTCAACGGCCCGCATCTGGTCTACGCCGAGCGCAGGGGCAAGCTGACGAAGACCGAGGTCGAATTCGACGACGACGACCACGTCTTGCGCATCATTGATCGCATCATCCGCCCGTTGGGCCGGCGGGTGGATCGAAAATCCCCCATGGTGGATGCCCGGCTGCCCGATGGTTCCCGGGTCAACGCCATCATCCCCCCTTGTGCCATAGATGGGCCGAGCATCACCATCCGCAAGTTTGGCAAGGACAAACTGACTGTGGAGGATCTCGCCAACTTTGGCTCCATCACCCCGCAAATGGCCGAATTCTTAGAGGCGTGTGTGCGTGCCCGGTTGAACATCGTCGTTGCCGGGGGCACCGGCTCTGGCAAGACGACGCTGTTGAATGTTCTCTCCTCGTTCATCCCGGATGACGAGCGCATCGTCACCATCGAAGACTCGGCCGAACTGCAACTCCGCCAGGAACACGTCGTACGGCTGGAGACCAAGCCGGCCGACCTGGACGGCAGCGGGGAGGTCGCCATCCGTGATCTGGTCAAGAACTCGCTGCGCATGCGGCCGGAGCGGATCGTCGTAGGCGAGGTGCGTAGCGGTGAAGCATTGGACATGCTCCAGGCGATGAACACCGGCCACGATGGGAGCTTGACGACCATTCACGCCAACTCCCCCCGTGACACTATCGCTCGTCTGGAGACCCTGGTCTTGATGGCCGGCATGGATCTGCCACTCAAGGTGGTGCGGTCTCAAATCGCCTCGGCCGTTGACCTCATCGTCCAGCAAGCCCGCCTGAAGGATGGCTCGCGCAAAGTGATCAACATCACCGAGGTGCAAGGTATGGAGGGTGAGGTCGTCGTCCTGTCCGACATCTTTGCCTTCAAGGAACAGGGAATGGAAGATGGTCAAGTCCTGGGTGAGTTGATACCGACCGGCATCCGGCCCAAGTTCAGCCCCCAACTGGAGGCGGCCGGCTTCAAGTTGGGAGCCAACATCTTTATGGCTCCTTCTAGCCTACCACGACTGGATAAACACGGTCGAAAATGAACCCAAGGGAGATGATATTATGACCAACGGAAGACAAGCGTACAACTTCAGAGAATTCATTGGGAAACTGGGAGGAAACATCGCTATTCCACCAGAGCCTATGGGTTCTTCCGGCGCTGCACGCGCTATGGTAGAAGGATACTTTGAAAAACTGAGTTGGGGCTCTGCTATGGCTGACAATGGCCGTTATCCCAATGCTGCACGCAATTTTGTAGATGCATATGCTAACACCAACTATTTACGGCCATTGAAAGGGGAAGAGCTTGACCGGTTCTATGCAGATCGGGGTCAGTACTCAGAGATGCAAACGTTAATTGGTGAACTGGAAGCCAGCGCGGTGAGCGACCCTCCAAGCAACACCAAGTTTCTTTTTGTAGGCCATACTGGCTGCGGGAAATCTACAGAGCTGTCGCGCCTGGTCAACCTCATCAACGCTGTCAATGAAGAAACTGTACTGCGTGACCACTACCTCCCAGTCCCATACTCGATCAGCGAAGTGGTCGGGTTATATAACATCGAGTTTGTAGACATAGCCCTGTCCATCGTATTGGGCATTTATCGAGAAATGGAAGCCTTGGGGCACGCAATTGACGACACACCAGTCAAACGCGTATACGATTGGCTGTTCCAGGAAGAGGAAGAAACGAAATCCAACACACGAACTATGGGCGGCGGTATCGGCCTGGACGTGGGACTGGGCAGTATCATTCGCCTTATAGACGTGCGCCTGAAAAGTGAGGGTGTAGTTCGAGAAGAGATACGCACCCGCATCAGAAAGTACATCCCAGAGCTGATTACGCTCATCAACCAGGCGATTGACGAAATATCAAAGCTCACCGGCAAACATATCTTGCTCATCATCGATGATCTTGACAAGATTCAACCGCTTGAAAACGCGCTGCGCATATTTCGAGAACATAGCCGGAGCCTGGCGGCTTTCAACTGTTTTGTGATTTACACCGCGCCGATTTCACTTCTCTACGACGCTGCCAGTAGCCACGCCAGCCAAACCATGGAAATCCGCTACATGCCCATGTTCAGAGTCCGCGACCGGGACGGGGAGCGCGAAGCGAACGATTCTCGCGATGTAGTCACGTTACGGGAGGTCATCTACCGTAGGGTACACCCTTCCCTTTTCGAGGAGGGCGTCGTTGATCGTGTAATTCATATGACCGGTGGGGTGTTGAGGGAACTTATCAGGATTGTTCGTGGGTGCAGCATCTATTGCCAGGAGTATGAACTCGGTCAAATCACCCACGCTGCCCTGGATTTGCAAAAAGGCAAGTTAAAAGGCGAATATTACCGGATGCTGGATCACGAAGACTACAGACAGTTGCGGGATGTGGCCCAGACCAAAAGCCGCGCAGATGTAAATATGCGCCACCTCGAATCTTTGTGCGTGCTTTACTACCCTGATGGCGGGAAAGGCTGGTTTGACCTTCACCCCATTGTCTCCGAGCTTCTTAGTGAGTGGGAAAAAGAAGCGCTGCCGGCAGACGTTCGAGGCAACGGGTAATGGCCAATGAAATGAATGGTAGCACAAACCACGGATCATCTGCAGGGATATTCGAAGTTCCCGACCGCGCCGACGAATTCGCAAGCCGATTCCCTCAACAGATTCGAACTATGCTGGCTATGCTCAGAATGAGCCAACTCGGCGGCCTGGCCGTAGCCGAATGCGATGATTTTGGCCTACGCCAGCAGTTGTTTGAATATTTCAGAGAACGCCTCGCTGATGAAGATATCTATCTTTACCCATACGAAGTGCCCGAAGACAACTTGAATTTGGTCCGCGCTCTACAGGAACTCACACAACAACCCCGGTTTAAGAATCTTGAACTGACAGGACGATACAAGTCTATCGTCATTTTTGTGTACGGCATAGAAAAGTACAATTCAGAGCAGGAGGCGCAGTTTCTCCACCTGCTCAACTTTCTACGAGATGCGATCAACCGGGTCGAGCCGCCAATTATCATTTGGGGCACAGAAGCGTTTATAACTCGCATGGCAAGAGAAGCGCCAGACTTCTGGAGCTGGAAGGGTATGGTGTTCTCCTTCCCGGCAACGGAAGAGGGTCAACCTATTACGGATACTGACACCAACAGGCAATCGACGGGGATAGGCAACAGAGCCCCAGCTTTGCAGCGTTACCTGCAAGCTGTGACCGCCGATTCTGATTTTGCGGTCTGGCGTGACTTGTACACTCCCCTGAAAGCAGTGCGGGCGAACGATTCGGCGCTCGTTTTTGCCCCTAGAAACACCTTGACTGAAGAAGAGATACTTGAGTTGCAACAAGCCCAATTCCCCAGTAAATCCTACGCGGCTGGGGAAACCATTTTCGAATACAACACCACAGACGACAAGTGCTACGTTATCATTAGCGGTGAAGCAGAGGTGCTTGCACCTGATGTGTCAGGCCACGAAATTGCCGTTTCCCATTTAGGACGGGGGGACTTTTTTGGTGAAATTGCCTTGCTTCAAGGTACTCCCCGCACAGCCACGGTACGCGCAACTCAGCCATCTGAATTTATCGTCATCACTCGCAGGACATTAGGTCGGGTGTCTAGTGACATATTAGATCTGCTAAGCAACGTGGGGCAGCGCAGGTTGGGAGTGAGGTTGCAAGACGAATTAGTATCTCCATTACGTCGATTTGTGCTTGAGCAAAGCGCGATCACTCGTCAACGCCCGGTTGATATGCGGCAAATCGTTGCCGACGAGCAACAAGTGGTTATTTTAGGCGAGGCAGGATCCGGTAAAACAACCGTTTTGCGGCGTATTATGTTGGACTTGGCCGATTCCGGCCTACGGGCGTTCGTTAATCAGGAAGATGCGGCAATCATACCATTTTTTATAAAGCTAAACATGTTGGCTGCTGATCAAACTGTTGCCGATTTGATACTGGCTTCTTTTCGCAGTTATGGGATCTTTGATTTCGAATCCAGAGACGATATAAAAGTGTTGTTGAACACAACCGAAGTGGCCAGTGGGCCCAGGCCGCAGTTCGTTTTCCTGCTGGACAATTTGAACGCCTTGCCCAGTCATGCGGATGTACGGCATGGATTTGCACACTTTACACGCAATCACCAAAACGCGAAATTTGTGATCACGTGCAGGCTTCAAAACTACATTCCAATGACGGGGTTTAAAACTGCCGTGTTGCAAAAACTATCCGGGGATGATGTGCAAGAGTTTCTCGAAAAATACCTGGGGTATGAGCTTGGACGGCATGTAGCCCGGGAAATCTATAGCGACGGTCGGCTTGAGGAATTGGCCCAGTCTCCTCTGGCGCTATACATGTTCGCTCAGATTGCAAAGAGCAGAAATGCGGAACTCCCCAAAAACAGAGGGGTTCTGTTCACGAGGTTTACCGAAAACTTGTTGGAGCGTACCGATACAGAATGGTGGAAGATCTTCGGTCGGTCCAGAGGCCGCGTTCCATTAGAGCTTCGACGTTCTGTTCTGGCATCCCTGGCACTCTCAATGCACCAAAATCGAGAGTGGGCTTTTCCTCTTAGTGAATGGTTAGGGCTTGTTAATCGTGAGTTGCGAAGTTATCGAACCAGGTGCTCGCCAGAAGAAGCGGAAGCAGTACGCTTCGTCTCGCCCCAAGATGTTACGGAGGAAATTATATATAGTGGTATCCTTTATTACTCCACTGACCAAGAATGGGTAGAATTCTCCCACCACACAATACAAGAATTCTTCGTCGCGCTGGCATGGCAAAACCAAGACGTTGATTTAGAGTCGTTGCTTCGAACTACCGAAAATCGCCGCCACTGGATGGGCGTCATGGTCATGCTTTACGGGATCTCTGAATCTAAAGAAGATCTGTTTTTCAAGATCCTCGGCAACGGTAATGACTACAATCGTATTTGGCTGGCGGCAGAATGTTTGAGCAATTCTGGAAAGCGCATAGCCCCTGTTGCCAATCGTTTAGAAGCGTGGTTAAGAGCACATCCTGGAGATGAAAGGCAAGAATTCGGGATGCTATTCAGCATTGGATTGGCCCGCCGACAAATGACGCACTACACTGAGGCGTTATCTTACCTGAACCGAGCCGCCGACTTACAACCCGAATCGGCCGATGTGCATTATGAGCTTGGTTCACTCTATCGAGTGGTGGATCATTACGAGCGTGCCGTCACTCACCTGGAAGCAGCGATCCAGGCCAGACCTAGCTTTGTAGACGCCTATAACCAATTGGGCATAACCTATTACGACCAGGGGAAATATGTTGAAGCCTTGACTGTTTTCAGGGCTACTACTCAACTTGAGCCCTCTAATCCATACCACTATTACAATTTAGGGACCGTCTTGAAAGTGCTGCGGGACTACCCGGCAGCGCGAACCGCTTTCAGGCAGGGAGTTGAGCTCAAGCCTGATTACATAGAGGCCCGCCATCAGCTTGAGATTCTGGAAAAGGCTATGGCTTCCGGAGTGATAAGGACACTCGAAAGGATCCCGCTGCTGCATAACCTGACATTAGAACAAAGTGTTCTCCTGGCCGGTCGCCTCAAAACAGCTACCTTTGAGGCAGGTGAAATTTTGTTTAATATGGGCGATTCGGGAGACACTTTTTATATTATCGAGATGGGGGAAGTGGAAGTACTGGCGCCAGACATGAGTGATCAGTCTACGGTACTGAACCGACTTAAGGCAGGTGATTTCTTTGGCGAAATCGCATTATTAAGAGCCGTTCCGCGCACGGCCACCATTCGGGCGGTTACTCCCATTCGGGTGTTGACCCTTAGTCGCGAAGACTTTAACGAGGTACTGGCACAATATCCATCGGTGGCCCATAGGTTAACTGAGACTTCGGGACAGCGATTGTTGAGAGATCGCCGTCGAGGGCGCAGGTCAAACTTAGATTGCTATTACGATCCCATTCAGATAGAAAAGTTGGTCGAACAAGATGAAGCAACCGTACTTATAGGCGATATACATCACTCCTTTTCTTTGACTGATGCCATGGGGCCAGAATTAATGGTTGAATTCTTGGACGAATATCTACTACGGATGTCCACCATTGTGATCGAGTCCGGCGGCGCTATGGATCGCAGTCTTGGAGACAGCGTGATGGCCGTTTTCGGAGCAACCGGCACAAACGCCAACGGCGCTGAAATGAACTCAGGAGCTGGCGCGCTGCTTGCCGCCCTTCGCATGCGCCTTGTTTATCAAGATCTGTGTGATAAATGGGCAAAAGAGGTGGCATCGTTCATCAGGACAGGGATGGGTATCGGACTTGGAACCAGCAAGTTAACCAAAGGGACGATTGGACCGAGAACAGCAACGGTTGGGGCAGCTATCAGTACGGCAAGCAGGCTATCACGGCTTGTACTTCGTGACAGGTCGGAATGCGAAATATATATGGACGAGAAAACATACAGCATGGTGGCTAAAGGGGGGATTCTCCTGGAGAAAATTCCACCTGAGAAAACAGCCTACAAACCCGATGTTGCACCGATAGCCGCTTATCGCGTCACCGAGCTACCAGGAGAGGTCGTTCCGGGCGGGCAGATGTCATAGGATAGGGCAAGAGTATATTCCTGATGGGAAGCCTGCGTTAAGTATACCGGTACCCTACTTGGTACCCAATCCCCATTGTCCTGATCTGCGCTCTGTGTTACCATGGATTCACACGTTGTGGTGACCTGGGAACTCACCGCGCAAAACGTGGCAAAAGGCTATGGGAGCCCCGGGAAGGAGATGAATGGGGGTACTCAGCACTTGTCCAGAAATAACTTGGCGCTTTTGCCATCAGTTTACACCTGACTTGCCGATTAAAATGCAAAGTTATTATTGGACAAGCACTCAGTATCTACCCTCAGGTATGCTGTTACAGGTTTCTACATCGTTCGGCTAAGTCTATAGCTTCAACTTGGGCCAAGGTTCAACGCCAAACCTGGCAATCCGTGGGTATGTGAGTCTCTTGCGCTAGCTTTATCTCAAAAAACAACTGCCTCTTGCAGTAGGTCCCCCTTTCGAGCTTCTTCCCTTTTGTCCCAACACAATTCAGGAAAGTGCACCTTAACATTACGGATAAATACCACTTGTCCAGAAATAACCCCGTACTTTTGGGATACGTCACCTTAGCAGATTCTCAGACATCACGCTGAAATCCGGAGGTACACCGATGCTAGTTACTGAAAAAGAGGGAATGCGCCATACTCGCACACGGCAAGATGATAGGGTTGTCAAAGAGGATTCTGATCCCGCCCAGAGCGTGGATTTTAGCCTCTTCGGGGCGAAGGAGATACGGGATGTTCTAAAAAACAAGGCGCATTGCCTGCACGCCGGCTTCCCGCCAGATCACATCATTATTGAGACGCTCAACGAGATTCGGGATCACTATATTCTTAAGGTGGGTTTACCAACCTATCTCAGTCAGATGCTAGGGGAATTGGGCACAGTTTCGGTACGATATTGCATATTATATGCAGAGGATGGCCATCGCATCGATGTTCACGTGAACGGCAACCATAATCAGCCTGTGCAACGATTTATTGCGAAGCAGTTCCAGAGGGACAACCTACCGTTCAAAGTAGAAGTACATAGAAAACCGGCTCCTGACCGGGTAGAGATTCGGTATCTTTAACCCGGCAAGTGCAAGTTTGCCCTTCGATGTAGCGAAACTAAGTAAAAATACGGTAACTACTCAGGCCAGATAACCCTTGCGAAGGTTTGGTGAGAATTTTCAGAGCAAAAATGCCTTGGCCCACCGAAAATTGGTATCTTCTCAAAAAGTAGGGGCAAACCCTTGCGGTTGCCCGCCGGGGCAGGCGCGGGACCTGCCCCTACCCCAAGATATTGAGAAGATACGAAAATTGCGCCGTTGGCAAAGTTATTGTTAACCTTCGCCAGGGTGGCTGAGTAGTTACAAAATATGAACCTAATGTGCGCCTTTGCCTGCCAGGACAGAAATCACGGTCCACCAGAGGATTCTCAGATCCAGCTTCACACACTGATTCTCAATATACTCAATGTCATATCGAGCAATTTGATCGAACGTAATACCACTTCTTCCTCGCACTTGGGCCAGGCCAGTGATCCCTGGCAACACCTCCAGGCGTTCCTTGTGCCAGCCCCGGTACTCTTCAACCTCCCAGAGAACATTCGGACGCGGGCCGACGAGACTCATATCCCCTTTGATCACATTGAAAAGCTGCGGCAATTCGTCGAGACTGGTCTTACGTAATATACGACCTACCCGAGTGAGCTGTTTGGTACTAAACGGTTTGTAGACCCCTTTGCCACTCGCCAACTCATTCACTTTGCCGTTAACAAATGCTTTCATAAAAGCACGGTGACCGCCGGCATCGCAGTTATGATACAATGTACGAAACTTGTACAGTTTAAAACGGCGCCTTCCCTTACCCACCCGGGTTTGCACAAACAAGACAGGCCCTGGAGAATCCAGCGTAATGGCCACAGCACAAATCAGCATCGCGATCGATGCAAATGGCAAGAGCAGAAGACTCACCGTCAAATCGAACAGGCGTTTGGTAATTCGGTATCCTCTTCTGCGTATGAGTACTCGAGGACGATCGAGAATAACAAGCTCCATAAATCCTCTCCCTTCAGAATACACTATTCATCGAGAAGTAACTTGCCCCTGAGCCGACGTTACCCTGGGTTTCAATGTTTCCCTTGGCTCCTGCCGCGCCTTGATCTGCAACTCATAGTGTGCTGCCTCTACCAGCTCATCAAATGTCTCCACCTCAGGCAGACTAGCCCCACCAATCCGCAACTCCAGACCGAGAGACCCTTGCGCTACTTCACCAAGCTGCGTTGCCAGCCGTGGAAAGTCTTCTCCGCGCGCTTCGGGTATTAAGACGAGGAATTTGTCACCATCTTGGGCGATGATGCTATAAGAGCTAAGTTGTTCTTCGAGCGTCTTGGCCAATGCTGCAAGAACGTATTGCTTCATCGTCGCCCGTTGCACTTCTTCCACCATCTTCTCTGTGGCAACTTTAAATGAATTCGTCTCCGGTTCTACGGCCATCAAAGTCAGAGGGCGGTTGAACTCCCTGGCCCGACGGACCTCCTGGTACATCTCCCCCTGCTCGATGGCAAAGGTCTTGGGATGCCGACCTACACGCTTGATTGTGAAATTAACAATAGAAGTCTCAAACTCGCGGATAGCCCAAATCACCTGGCGCGTCAACAAGCCCGTCACGAGAAATGCACATACTTCGGTCACAGTTAAAGGTAGAAATCTCCCCCAGAGTGGATAACCCAACCACGCCTTAAATACCAGGAACACCAGGATCTCAACTGGAACCAGCAGCGGCAACGGCAACCGATGTATTGCTGGCAAAGCCAAACCAACGAACGCGATCAAAGCCACAAACACATAAGCGTAAGCCGTCAACAGGTCAATTCGCCCGTAGCCGACGAACCCGCTCGCGGGCTCAAGGGTATAAAGAAACAGTAGCCAGACCACCAACAACAATACACGGTAATGCATTGTTCTCATAGAAACCGTCTTTTGCCTGCTCCGAAAATCTCAAAAAAGTCGCATGTATATTGAGTGCAACTGGAAAACACCCTCCAGTTGCACTCACGTGACCTTCGACGTCTCTAGTTTTGTAAAAGCGATGTATTCGCATTTGTTTAGAGAGTACGGCTAAGATCCCTAATAAGCGAGTTGCAGCATAAGGGGTTGAGGGATGTTTCCGTGTTGTCAAGGACGTATGTTTGTAACTGACGCATGTTTGTAACCGTAAACGCATGGACAATAATCTGGAAGCCCCTCAGAACCCACCTACATCTTAATATAAATGTCTAGGGATTTAGCAGGAATTTCATTAGAAAATAGTTAGACTTGAAGAATTGGGCCTTAGGCAAGCAAAAAGCCCGACTATCTTCTGGTCGGGCAGAAAGTGTTCTTGTGGTGGGGCTCGGAATTTCAGATCGTAGTTTGTCTTAAGTTGGGTAAAATGCCAACAATTGTGCGAGGTGTTTCACGTTGTCCATCTGTTCCAGGTGATCAACGGCCTCTTTCAGTTCCCTGCTTTTCTTTTCTCCGATGATCTCCGCTGTGAGCCAACGGAATTTCTCCGCCAGTTCGGTGTCGCTCAGTGGATTACCGGGATCCCCTTTGGGGTATTCCACCGTCGTCGTGAAGTCTCCCCGGCCGGTCTGAAGCGTTAATCTGATCGCTGTCTTTTCGGGAAAAAGCCGGTCGAGTTCAGGGTCAACGGAAACTCTTACTCTTTGTGCCACTCCCAGAAGCTCAGGGTCCTGCAAATTGGCTTCTGTGAGCTCTCCTGGCCCGATCCTTCCCCGGGACAGGGCCAGTGCTACCGAAAAGGGAATGCTGTACTGGGCCGCCACCGTGGTGGCGGGTCTATAGTCACAGAGCATAGTGATCGGCTGAAAGCCTTCCACACGGATCTCCTCGATCTCTCCCAGACGCAGGCCGTGTTCCCCGGCTAATTGCAAAACACCGTCAATAGCCGGATGCGACCACCGGCAGCAAGCATAAGGCTTGAAGTAGGTTTTGAGGATGGCGTAGTCCTCTCCCAGCTTTTGGATCAATTGAGTCGTGTCGTATCTCCCTGACCTGTCCAGCACATCCTCAGGCCCGGCGAAGCCTTCTCGGGCCATAAAGACAGAGGAACACCCCACCATACCAGCCCAACCGATGACCTCTTTGACCATACTTTCATGTACGAAATCGCCACCCG
>CAYTNQ010000047.1:0-25948 GCA_964439175.1 uncultured Anaerolineales bacterium
GCTTGGTGGTGTGTTCTAACATCAAGGCAAACTGCTGGCGATAGACGTTGCCCTCTCCCCTACCGGCTGAGGTCTTTTCCATCAGATCGGTGGGGATGCCCATCGACATCGCGAAATCCAATTCCGGCAGGGCGTCCACCAGGTGGACGCAGTCTATCATATCATTGGTGGTGAAACGCCGCTTCTCCCCGCTGCGCGGGTCGAGGTAGTTCAGGCAGTCAGAGCCAGGACCAAAACTGACCTGCCGCCCCTCCAAAGGGACGGCTACCTGGTCTGTACCCCGGGCACACAGTCCAACCCGCGACGGGGCCTGCCTCAGCGCCCATTCTACCAGCGAGGCCGGCATTTTCACCAGGTTGCCGTCGCTGACGTAGGCACCAGCATTCTTCAACAAGGCCAATGCCTCATCCTCGTGAACGCGGACGCCCGTGCGCCGCAAAATCTCCAGCGAGGCCAGGTGAATCTGTTCGCATTGGGCACGCTCGAACATTTGCAGCCGGGGTACAGCCAGCGGAATAAAGGGGTCTTTCATCACTGATTCTCCTGGGTTTCAAGATATTGGTTTCGAGTAACCAGGTGATCGGGAATCGGGGAATCAGGAAATCAGGGGTGAGAACCAGGTTATCAGGGGTTGGCCTGATTTCCTGATTCCCTGGTTTCCTGATTCCAGTCACTACCCGATTCATCCGATCCCCAACACCTCATCAATCTCTAATCTCCAATCTCCGACTCCCGATCCAGGCCAGAGTCCGGGCCATCTCGTTGTGTACCAGCGTGATGCCCTCATCCACGCCCATGCCGGGTTTGGCCATCATTATATCCGGCTGGGTGGCCAGGGCAACATGGGCCGCCACCCGCGCCGAGAGAGGCGTCTCGGCACAACTGCCGCCCAGGAACGCGCCGACCCCGCCGGCTTTGCAGGCCAATACGGCCTCAATCGAATTGTGCACGCTCCCCAGATCAGGCATTTTGATCTGGATCATATCAACTGCCTGGGCCTGGATGAAAGCCTGGATGTCGTCCAACGTGTTGGCCCATTCGTCGGCCACCAGTTGCAGCCCCATCTTCCGCCAACGGACGTAATTGCGCAGTTGGGCCAACGTCTCAATTTGAGCCTGGCGGCTATCCATAATCACCGGGCTCTCGACGCGCAGCGGGTACGGGGCGACAGCCTGCTCCAGCCGGTACAGACAGCCCAGGATTTTCCCCAGATCATTCTCGTAAATCCGCCCCAGCGTCCCGTGCACGTCCAGGTGGATGGTAGGATGGTAATCGTCGCCCGCCAGTTGGGGAATACGATCCCGCAGCCAGCGCGCATATTGGACCAGGATCTGGCCATCGTCGCCCAGTTGCTCCGGGATGTTGTCCACCAGGGAGTGGGGCAGCGAGGCGACGCGGCGCAGGATCATCTTGTCGGCTCCGGCGTAGCGGTCTGCCCCGCACTGGGCGTGGAGGGGCACGGGTTGGGTGGGGAGCGGCAGGTCGTATTCCTCAGCCACCACCTCGGCTATGGTTACTCCCTGCGCCAGGGCCACCGCTGCCAGCAACGCCTGACTGACGCCGTAACGGACGGCGGTGTGCAATGGCTGCTCGACGACCACATGCTCTGTGCCCCCCGAACTTTCTTCATCTCGGGCCGCTCGCAACAAGCGACCGGGGGCAGTTAGCAGGTCCCGGCGGGACAATCCCTTGGCGCTGCTTTGGGCAGTTTCTCCGGCCTCACCACTCGGCCTGGGTAAGGGCCGGCTGATCTCTCTCGCCTCGACCAGCGCGTCCACTTCTGCGGCCAGCTCGCGGAAGCGGGTCAGCTTCCGGCCACGCAGGAGCGGGGCTACTGTCTGCTGGATGGTGGCCAGTCCCTCCCCGGCACGGAAAAGCGGATAGCGGCCAGCCTGGCCGCTGAATTCCACAGCCACACAGTCCCCCCAGGCTATTTTCTCTCCGTCCAGTACCAGGCCCACCGAGAGGGCCTCGGCCACTTCGCGCACCCGGCGGAAGCCGGGGGTTACCGGTTGGGCGGTGTAGCGATCGGCCGGCGACAGGGGATTGGCCTGGAGGGCAGCCAGGTCGTCGTAATAATAGGCCCCCCTGGCGGGGACGGCCAGTACATCGCTGATGGTTACTATAATGAGCGTCACTCCTTGCCGACGGCCGGCCCTGTATCTACCTCGCTATGCAAATTGTCTTCAGTCACCTGCGCCAAAAGCTGGTCAAGACTTAACGTTGATTCAAGTACTGGTACAATTACAAGTTTCCCGCCTACCAGGGACACTTCAACTGCGGCATTTTGTTCCAATCCCACCTCATCAGCAAAAGGCTTAGGGATACGCACTGCCAGGCTATTGTCCCATTTTTTCACGCGAGTTAGCATTTAGACACCGCCTAGGGAACTAGATTCATTAAGGTGTAATCACCACACGCACGTCATCGCTGAAATGCTCCAGGCGATCCATAGCAGCGTTGATGGCTCCGGCATCGAGGGGCAGGGTATCGGTCACCACGCCCGACAGGTTCAGCCTGCCCCGGCGGGCTAACTCGATCAGGGCTGGCAGCTCCTGAGCCAGGTGATCGGAGGAGCCAATGATCTCCCCTTCTCTGAGCACCAAGTCCCGATAGGGGGCAACCTCGATGGTCTTTTGGGTGACGCCGACCATCACCGCCCGCCCGAATTTGGCCAGTGACCCCACGGCCTGTTGCATGGTCAGCGGCAGGCCGATCAGTTCCAGGGCAACATCCACGCCCCGGCCGCCGCTCAGTCGCTTGATCTCGGCCACAGGATCCGTCTTGGCGGCGTTGATGGGGATGGCGCCAAACCCCTCGGCCATGTCCAGCTTACGGGGGTTGATGTCCACCGCGTACACATCCAGCGCTCCGAAGGCCCGCGCCAGTTGCAGCGCCGACATACCCAGCCCGCCCACGCCGAATACGGCAACTGTCTCACCTGCTTTCACCCGTCCCTTGCGTAACGCATGGAAGGAAGTCGCCGAGGAGCACATCATAATTGCTCCCTGCTCGAAGGGGATCTCATCAGGCAGAGGGAAGGCACTGCGGGCCGGCAGAACGATGTATTCGGCGTAACCGCCGTCCCGATGATAGCCCAGCATCTGGCCTGAGGTGCAGAATTGCTCGCTGCCCACGCTGCAGTAGACACAGTCGCCGCAGGTGACCAAGTAGTGCAGGCATACCCGGTCACCGACGTGGACGTTGCTGACCTCCGGACCTGCCTGCTCGACGACGCCAGTAACTTCGTGGCCCAGCGTCAGCGGGAAGTTGACAGGCGAGACGCCAGCGCGGTAGTGGACGTCCGAGTGGCAGATGCCCGCAGCTTTGACGCGCACCAACACATCTCTGGGGCCAACGGGTGGTATAGGAACATCTTGCATCTCCAAAGGTTGGCCAGGTTCGACCAGTCTGACTGCTTTCATAGGTGTACCTCCCGGTCATTGTGGATGGTCAGGTTTCAGCGTGCCCATATCTAACCTGGACTGATCTTGTACCAGATATTGGAGAAAAAGCCGCGCGCGTCAGGTTGGGCCAACTGGCGCACGATTTCCGGCGCGCCGTTGCTGCATCGCCATTCATAAACCGTTGCACGCCCGGTCACTACCGCAGGGATAAAATCCGAGTTAGGGTTTTGCTGGCAGAAATCCTTTTCAGCTTGCGTCGGGGTGCGGTCAGTGTTGGCTTTCTCTTCACACGGCAGATTCGCTCCAACAAAGCAGGCGTACACAGTGCCATCCATGCAGCGCCAATATGATCCACTTTCAAGCACGTCGAGCGGCGTCTCAGGAGCGTTTAACGCTTTCTGCAATCCCTTGGCAATGACCTCGGGAACCTTGGGGCCAGTATAGCGCGCGCCCGGGGTATCAATCGTGCCCACGGCTGCACAGTAGGCAAAGGGGTCGGTGTATGTGGCCGGCGTCGGGCTGGGGCTTGACCCCGGCCCGGCCGAACAGCCAAAAAGGCTTACGACGATGAATAGCAGGAGAGCATATTGGAGTAGCTTCGAGGGTTTCATGACATTCCTTTCCGAGTCACTTATCTCGTCGGTTCCGCACAAGTAGAGCACATCACCAGCATACCACCATCCGCCAGAACGCGCCATAATTCCAAGATGGCTTGCGGGGAAATCTGAGTTTATTGTACATCTGGGATATGGAACTCGCAAGACCAGAAGGGGTAGCTGGCGCCAGGCCAGTTTCGTACAGACATCCCCTTCGACCGTCACCATCCTCGCCGTGTAGGGCAGGCGTACAGTTGATGCAAAACCTACGCCCAGTATACAGTTGCTCAATTTAGTACTCTGCGTCCATTGATTTTTGATCGATCTTGATATATTTTGGAAAAACCGTGGAAGATCAAACAGTATATCTCTGGCGCTTTGTCCGGTTAGACCAATATGCGAGAGCGATGGACCCTGCCAGGGAGGCCATGCGTGAGGGGATACTGGGGCTCCTCGACCATCTACAGAAGTCAGAAATAGCCAGCGAAGCATTGCTGATGCGGACGGATCTGGCGTCTGTGCCGGCGTATCTTATGGAACGGGTTGCGGCGCAACCTGACTGGACCGTGCAAACTCCGGCATTAAACCGGACACTAGGGGCGTGGGCCAGAGAGGAGCAGCCAGCCAGTCCAATTCAAGTGGTGATTGGCGCTCCCCACAGTGGCGTCTCTGTAGCCTTGGCTGCCTGGGCAAAAGAACTGGATTGGCGGTTGGTAGCAGCGCCGACTTATGAACAAATCCTGGAGGGCGGAGGGGACTGGCTGAACCAATTTTCACACAACCAGGAAAAGCCATTAGTGATCCCCAAGTTTGAACACCTATACCTGCGGCATCACGCCGGCCTGTCCCTGGTGCGCCGGCTGCTGGACTGGTTATGGAGCACCAAACGCCGCTGCCTGGTCGGATGCGACAGTTGGGCCTGGGCCTATCTCACCCGGGCATTACAAATTGACACCCTTGTACCCCACCCGATCACGCTGGCGGCTTTCGACTATGAGCACCTGCGAGTCTGGCTGCAGGAACTGGCCTCTCATTCAGAGCGGTTTGTGTTCAGGCAAACCGACAATGGCCATTTTGTGCTACCGCCTGCAGTCAGCGCCGAAAGCGGAGAAACGGGGGAAGTGGCCGATTACCTGAAACACCTGGCCGCGTTCAGTCGAGGCATCCCGGGAGTGGCATGGGCAACCTGGCGATACAGCTTGCAATATGGAATCGACGAATCCGTTCAAGCCAAGGCCCAGGAGACCGCAGAGCAGGATCAACACCTGACCATGTGGGTAAAAGCCTGGTCCCAACTGAATCTACCCGAGTTGCCGCGACCGGTGACCCAGCCACACTTGTTTGTTTTGCACGCGCTGCTGCTCCACGGCGGTCTGACTACAAAGGGATTGGCCCAGGTGTTACCGCTCTCGGCGACGGAGGTGATAGAAAGCATCC
This sequence comes from uncultured Anaerolineales bacterium, assembly GCA_964439175.1. Lineage (GTDB taxonomy): Bacteria > Chloroflexota > Anaerolineae > 4572-78 > NAK82 > CAYTNQ01. Next base: position 5,441 of record CAYTNQ010000047.1, read on the forward strand.
ACCGCCTGGCTCCAGCCGGGCTGATCGAGACTGCCGGGGGTAGATATCAGGTGGCCGCCATGAGTTACCCCGTAGTGCGCAAGGTTCTGTCCCAGGAAGGTTATCTGGTAGACGCAATTTAGGGGGTTGAGATGAACAGTGCAGTGACCCTACCTCAGTTGTTCAAGAACCTCGATCAGATCGATTGGATAAGAATTGTTTTGATCTTTGTGATTGCCTGGTTATTGACCAGCCGGGTCGAAAGATTTATGCCCCGCCTGGCGGAAAGAGTTCCAGGGCCTATGCGGCTGTATATCTTACCCTCGGTCCCCTTGCTGAGGCTGTTCATCTTGATACTAACGATGGTCCTGATCATTTTGCAGATCGTCAATCCCAGCTTTGACAGCCTGCTGGCCATTTTAGGTGCTGCCGGCCTGGCGATTGGTTTTTCATTTAAAGATTATATCAGCAGCCTGGTTGCCGGCATCGTGGCCATCTCCGAGCGCCCCTACCGACCGGGTGATTGGGTAGGGATCAACGGGGTATATGGGGAGGTGAAATCGATCGGACTGCGGGCGCTACGCCTGGTCACGCCGGACGATACAGTGGTTATCATCCCACACTTAACTATCTGGAATACGAGTATCCACAACGCCAATGACGGAAATCGAGAGTTGATGTGTGTGGCTGATTTCTATTTGCACCCCGATCATGATGCCGCTCTGGTAAGCCAGAAACTGCGGGAGGTTGCCTTAACCAGCCCCTTTACCCAACTGGACCGCCCGATCCACGTGGTCGTAACAGAAAGGCCGTGGGGAACCCACTACCGGCTGAAGGCCTACCCCATTGACAGCCGGGACCAATTTCAATTCATCAGTGATTTGACGGTGCGAGGGAAACAAGCACTGGCCTTACTGGGGGTCAAAGCAGCCGTGGCGCTACTCGCAAGTGGAAACGCTGCGTGAAGGGGTACCTTGTCCAGTCTCTCAATGTGCCCAACAAAAAAGGGACGGTTTGAAACCCGCCCCCACTGCTCATACCCCTAGTTGCAAGCCTGGCCTGAACCTGCCGGCCCGCGCTATTTGCTGCTTTCCTTTTTTGAGAGGAAGCGTGTCACCGTTGTACCACACACGGGACAGGCGCCTTTGACCATTGGCCGGCCTTTGGCCGTCTCTCCGACTGTACCCTCTTTAATCATACGCTTTTCGTGACACTTGACGCAATAGCCTTCAAACTCCATGCTGGATCTCCTTTCCTCTACTTGGGATGTGCTGCGCCTGACGGTTCCCGCTTGCTCACTATCAGGCAAAGCGGGGAAGATACTCACAAATCCTACGGCCAGTCTACAATACCAATTACCAGAAGGCAATAGGTAATTTGGGGGGGAGGAGTTCCTAACTTAAAAAGGAGCGGGTTTGAACCCCGCCCCTTTTTAATTATGACCAAAATCAAGAGTTGACCGTTTTTGCTACCACGTAAGGGCGGGTCTGAACCCCGCCCCTACTTCTCACACGCCTTCCCGCTCCTCCGCCCGTTGGACGATGGCCTGGAGGCTCTGGGCCACATCTTTGGGCAGGGGCTCTGGCTTATGCTCGGCCAGGATGGTCTCCACCCGCTCGGCAGCGCGCTCGGCCAGGGTCTTGCCTCCACTGGCCAGCCAGCCGTCGTAGTTGTTCCGGTCGAAGAGACTGGGATACCAGCGCTCGCGGAAGTGCTTAAGGGTATGCTCGCTGTCGAGGAACTGGCCGTCGGGTCCGACCTCGTCGATCAGAGCCAGGGCCAGAGTCTCGTCGTTGATCTCTACCCCGCGCACAAAGTGTTCCAGCCAACTCAGGATCTCATCACAGATCGCCAGTTGGGCCAGGGACCCGGTCAAGCCCGACTCCAGATAACCCAGGTCGTGGACGATGTTACCCCCACATAGGGCATCGGTCATCAAGGTCAGCGCCGCCTCAATGGCTGCCTGTTGATCTACTGCCTTGGAGTCGCTACACCCGGCCAGGGCGAACATAGGCAGGCCCAGGTAATGGACGAAATCAGGCACCAGGGCGCGTTTGTCGGGATCGGCGTAGGGCTGGACCGTGGTCCGCATGTCCAGCATGTTGCCCCCCCAGCCGGGCATAATGATGGGCGCACCCTCCCGCTTGAGCTGCGACAGCACCACCCCCACCAGCGCTCCGGCCTGAGCTACGACCATCGCCCCGGCAGGCGTGACCGGGGCTGTTACCCCACCCTGTGTGGAGGGGACGTACGCCGCCGGCAGCCCTTTGCCCGCCAGGTAGAGCAGCTTTTGCAACGCCTCCTGGTTGTGACGCAGCCCGGTCGTGACGTTGATGTAGCAGGCCACCAGCGGATTCTGGCGCAGTGCCTCGGGACCGCCAACCACCGCCTCGGCCATCTCGACCGCGTCAACACAGCCAGAGAACTCCGTGGTGACGAACATAATGGGCTTGGTGGTGTGGTTGAGCATAGCCTCCATCTGGTAGCGGTCGGCTACCAGTTGTGGCACATCCATCGGCAAAAACATGCACATCACGAAGTCAATGTTGGGCAGTGCGTCGGCCACGATCATGGCGTCTACCACGTCCTGCAACACCGGCTGACGGCGCTCGCCCGTGCGGTGGTCAATGACGTGGAGGCAATCGGAGCCGGGGCCGAAGAAACTGCGGTGACCTTCCACCGGCATCACCCGCTTTCCATGCCGGTCGCACAGCGTCACCCGTTTGGGAACAGTGGTGAAAGCCTTTTCGACCAGCCCGGATGGAATACGCACCCGGTTGCCATCGGTGGCGGACACACCGGCCTTTTTGAGCAAGTCCAGGGCTTCCTGGTCGTACAGGCGCACGCCGGTACGCTCCAGGATCTCCAAACACGCCCAGTAAAGTTTCTGGCATTGTTCATCCGACAGCCGCCGGAATTGAGTGGTACCAAAGACTTGGTCATTGCTGCGCATACCCGCCATTTATGTTGTCTCCCTTACATCTATGATTTTTTGGCCCTGGATCTTCTCCAGCACAGTTACCAACTCATCCGCAGGTGCGTTTCGAACCTTGACAACGATGTCCCAGTAGCCTGGATCTTTGGGCGCAGGGACGCTACCGCTGGCGTAAATGCCCCAACCCCGCGACGCAATCGCACTGGTGACCTTGGCGAATTCTCCTAGCCTGTCGGGGACGCGTATGGTAACACGCACACCGGGCACCCCTCCCCCCAGCAAATCCGTCAACTGGAGCAGCAAATCCACCTCGCTGATGAGACCCACCACGATGCCCTCTTCCAAAACCGGCAGGCAACCGATCTTATTCTTGACCATAAGCTGGGCAGCTTCCTCGACGGTAGACCCCGGCTCGATGATGATCACATCCTTGCGCTTCACCATAACGTCGCTGACCTTTAAATTAGACAGAAACCGGGTGATCTCCCATACATTCAGGCTGCTCAGTTCGATCGGCGAGACGCGGAGTTTCTGCCGCGTGATCAGGCCTACCAGCCGCTTGCCTGTTTCGACGACAGGCAGGTGCCGAGCTTTGGCATCGGCCATGATGCCCTGAGCCTCGACGATCGACACAGTTGGCTCAACCATCGCGGGATGGCGGGTCATGTAATCTTTGACGAACATAGGGGACTCCTATTTAGAATTAAGGTTGAGGTTAAGGTTGAGGTTGAGCCTTAGCCTCAACCTGTAGTTACTACAGGCTCCATCTTACGCAGTTCCTCCAGCGGGATGTGGCAGAAAATCCGATGCTCTTCGGTGTTATGCCGCCAGGGGGGGATCTCCGACTCGCAGATCTCACCGCCCTCGGGCAGCATATCCCGGCGCGGGCAGCGGGTGTGGAAAGGGCATCCGCCGGGTGGATTTAACGCGCTGGGAACGGTGCCTTCCAGGCGGATATGCTTCTGCTCCGCCTTGGGATCGGGGATGGGAACGGCCGAAAGCAGGGCCTCGGTGTAGGGTTGGTAGGGCGGGGCGTAAATCGCCTCAGCCGGGCCGAATTCAACGATGTGCCCCAAATACATCACCGCCACGTAGTCGGAGAAGAAGCGCACCACGCTCAGGTCGTGGGCGATGAACAGCATGGTGGTGCCGTACTGGCGTTGAATTTCCAACAGCAAATTGAGCACCGCCGCCTGTACCGAGACGTCGAGGGCCGAGACCGGCTCGTCACACAGCACCAACTCAGGCCGGCTGGCAAAGGCACGGGCGATGCCTACTCGCTGCTTTTCGCCGCCGCTCAACTGGCGGGGCAGACGATCGTAGTAACTGGCATCCAGGCGCACGGCGTGGAGCAGGCGGATAACTTCTTCACGTACCTGGTCAGGGGACACAGTCTTGAAGCGTTGCAGCGGGCGTGCAATCTGGTGACCGACAGTGTACGAAGGGTTCATGGTCGAGTCGGGATTCTGGAAAACCATTTGCAGCTCTTGAATCAACTTCACGTCCCGCGCTGAGACAGGCGCGGTGATGTCGAAACCCAGGAATTCCGCATGGCCATCGGTCGGCGACTCCAGGCCGACGAGGGTTTTGGCCAGGGTGCTCTTGCCACAGCCTGACTCACCCACAACACCCAAAGTCTTGCCAGGCGGCACGTACAGGCTTACCCCATCTACGGCTTTGACATGTCCTTTCCCGGCCAATCCCACCAGGCTAAGCACCGACTTGGACTCTTGCTCGTAGTAAGTCTTCAGATCCTTGATCCTTAAGATCGATTCCTGCCCATCTCCCTCAACGGGTGAGATCAATTCTGGCACCAACCCCTCTGGCGGTTGCCAGGCGCTGGGATCAATTTCCTCTGAACAGAAGCAGCGGGCGCGGTGCCCCGGCGCGATGTCCCGCAGTAAGGGCCGCTCGCTGCGGCAACGATCCGTAGCATAGTCGCAGCGGGGAGCATAAATGCAAGCCCCTTTAGGTCTGTCTTTGGGAGCCGGTACCCGGCCCCGGATGGGATAGAGGCGACTGCTCTCTTTGGTGGTGCCCAGTCTAGGCACACAGCGCATCAGTCCCTGCGTGTAAGGGTGCTGAGGCACGTCAAAAATGGCCTCGGCCGGGCCGCTTTCCACCATCTCTCCGGCATACATCACGCCCACGTAATTGGCCACCCGGGCTACCACACCCAGGTCGTGGGTGATGTAAACAATGGCAGTGTCGAAGTCGCGCTTCAAGTCTTCGATCAGGTCCAGCACCACTGCTTCGACGGTCACGTCCAGGGCAGTGGTCGGCTCGTCCATAATGAGCAGCGCTGGGTTGTTGAGCAGAGCCATGGCAATCACTACCCGCTGCTGCTGGCCACCAGAGATTTGATGCGGGTAACGGCTCATCACGTTGGCGGCATCGGGCATGTACACCCGTCTCAACATATCAACAGACTTTCGCCAGGCTTCTTTTGGGGAAAGATGCCGGTGGGTGACCAGCACTTCGGCCAACTGATCGCCGAGGGTGACAGAAGGGTTCAGGGCCTGCATCGGGTCCTGATAGACCATGGCAATCTGGTCACCCCGCAAAGTGCGCAGTTCTGCCCGCGAACGGCCAATCAGTTCCCGCCCCTGAAACTTGATACTACCACCGACAACCTTGCCGTTTGCCCCCAAAAAGTCCACTATGCCAAAGGCGACCGTGGACTTGCCACAGCCAGACTCGCCGACGATGCCGAAGGTCGTCGCCCGATGAACCTCAAACGACACCTGGCGCACTGCTTCCACGTCGCCATAACGCGTTTCGTAAGAGATGGCCAGGTCTTGTATCTGAAGAATAGGTGCTTGCGTCATATGATCTTTCATAATTCTCTCGTTCTGCTCGCTGACGAAGGACAAGGACGAACGCCGAAGGTTGGTCATTGGCCATTCGTCATTCGTCGGGCCGAAGCCCCTTACTGATAGCGTAACGACTCTTCACGCAGCCCGTCAGCAAACAAGTTGAGCCCCACCACCAGAGAGGCAATGGCCACCGACGGCCATAGAGCTGCCCAGGGGCTGCCAGCCAGGATGAACTGGCGTCCCTTGGCCACCATACTGCCCCAGTCCGGCGATGGCGGCGGCAGGCCCAAACCCAGGAAGCCCAGCGTTCCCATGGCGAAGATGGCATAACCAACCCGCAGCATGGCATCAATAATGATCGGCCCCCGCGCGTTGGGCAAAATCTCTACGAACATGATGTACCACGGACTCTCGCCTCTAAGTTCGGCGGCCCGGATGTAGTCACGGGTGCGAATGTCGAGGGTCAGGCTGCGCACCAGGCGGGCGATACCCGGGGTGCCGACAATGGCAATGGCCAGCACCACATTGGTCGCCGAGGCACCTACCGCCGCAATGATGATCATATACAGTAGGATAACGGGGAAGGCCATCATCGCATCCAGCAGGCGCATCACCACCTCGTCAATCCAGCCACCAAAGTAGCCCCCCATCAGCCCCAACGTAGCACCGATGACCAGTCCCAGAATGACGCCCCACAGCGCTGTGCCTCCTGGCAACCAGAAATTTTCGCTGATAGGCAACATCACCAGGACGACCCGAGCGCCGTAGATCAGACGCGACCAGAGATCCCGTCCCAGACTATCGGTGCCCAGCAGGTGCACACTGGATGGGCCAAAATTCTGGGCTTTATAATCCTGATCCGTGGGGGCATAAGGGGTCAGGAGAGGAGCGAAGATGGCCACAAAGACCCAAAAGAGGACAATGATCAGGCCAATCACGGCTGTCTTGGAAGCGAAGATGATTGAAATCCCCTCCCATATACGCCGCAATCGCGGTGGACGTGCGGCTGCCGCCGTTGGCATAGTTTCAGTTACTGCCATAGAATGCCTCCTTGAGGCTGAGGCTAAGCCTTAGTCTCAACCTTAACCTTAGCCTTAACCTCAACCTACGCGTACCGAATACGCGGATTCAGGAATGTGTAGATGATGTCGGCCACTAATTGGGTCCCGACCGCTACCGTCACCAAGATCATAGCGCCGCCTTCGATGGCATTGAAATCTTTGAACAAGGCCGAGTCCAGCAAATAGCTGCCCAGACCGGGGTAGCCGAAGATGACCTCGACGACGACGATACCTCCCAACAACCAGTTCACATGCAGCATGATAACTGTGATGGGTGCCATCAGGGCATTACGGAGCGCGTGTTTGAAGACAACGCGCCAGTAGGGCAACCCCTTCAGGAAAGCGGTGCGGATATAAGGAGCTTTCATCACCTCCACCATACTGGCGCGCGTGATGCGCAATACGTAGCCCAATTCGATCAACGTCAACGTCAGCACGGGCAAGATGAGCATATCCGGTCTGGTCCACGGAGCCTTTTCGCCAAACACCGTAGCGCCGGGAACCAACTTCAACCAGAAAGCAAAAATCAAGATCAAGAAGATACCATTGGCGAACTCGGGCGTAACCGAGAACATCATACCGCCGATAGAGAGCGTTCTATCCAGCAGCTTCCCCTCGTTGAGTCCGGCGATCAGGCCCAGAATCAGCGCCAGCGGCATCACGATGGTGAAGGCAATGCCAGCCAGAACCAGGGAGTTGCGCAGACGGATGAAGAGCAAATCAGCCACAGGGCGCCCAGTTCGCAGTGACACCCCCGGATCGCCGCGCAGCAACCCTTTCTGCAGGGGAATATATTCTGCCGGACCACCAGTGAAGGACTTCCAACCGGTGCCCACAATAAATACCCAGACTTCTTTGCCGGTCCCTTTCTCCCATCTAACGGCGTGGTTCTGAGCGTCCACACCCCAGAAAGTTCTGACCACTCGGGCTTGTCCGGCTGCGTCACTCCGGGCGATGGTCTGCCCTGTTTCAGCCAGGATGTCGGCCGCTTTTCCAAAAGCCTCTCTGGCCACGCCTGTACCGCCCGCTTTCAGACTTTCGGCTGCCTGAAGCAACTCTTGACTGAGTTCCGGGCTGGCGTCTTTCAGCGCCTTGCCGACACGCTCAAGTGTTCCCGGCAAGACTGCTAGTTGGGCTAGGTCAAAGGATGTTTGGGCTGGATCGGATAGATTCCGCAGGGTACCGACAGCCTGTTGATAGTCCCCAGCCTGCAAAGCATCGACAAAGATATTGAGGGAGCCGGTGAGTTGGCTTAGGGGGGGGACAATCTTCCCCAGCGTCTCGGTTGCCGCTGCCACGTCGCCGGTCTTCAGACTTTCGGCCGCTTGTTGCAACGACGTGGCCAGCGTTGGGTTGTAGTCTTGTAACCTGTTGGCCGCCTTGTCCAACTGCCGGCCCACCGACTGAAGATCACTAGCCGTGAGATCAGCGGATGATGGCGAAGACAAGCTCTGGTAGACGGCAAACACCCGAATCAGCTCATCTTTGGCCATATCTTTAGCAGCGGTCTGGAAGGCCTCTTTCTGGCGGGGCACCTCAGGCTCCATCATCCCCTCCAGACTGCTTTCTGGTCCCGCCAGGGCCGCGAGCAACGCCTCTTGGGACTGGTCCTTCCCACGCAGAATCTCCAGGATACGGTCCAGTTGTTGGAGGATGGCCTGCCGGTCGGCTTCAGTAAGCTGCGGGTTCTCCAGCAATCGGGCGCGATAGGCCTCAAGGCGCTCTATTTCGACCGCCGGGTCTTTGACCCGCCATCGCTCGTTATCAACCACCTCTTCCACACTGCCGTCCGGCTGACGTCGCCGGGCGATCAGATCCTCGCCTTCCAGCTTCCACTGGGTCAGCGTCCCATCTTTGTCCACTGCCCACCACTCCTTGAAACCATCTTCGGTGGTGATCTCTCTCACTGGCGTGCCAACCTTGCCGGCAGCTCGCCAATCGGTGCCCACCAGCCACGAGAAGTAGCGCTCGAGCATGGACTTGTCCAGGCCTGTCTGGGCCAGGAAGGAGGCTTCTTGTTCGGGCGTAATGTGGACGCCCAGCACGTTACGGGCCACGTTGCCTGGTGCAGCCTCGGTGATGACAAAGACAGCAATGGAGACGAGAAACATGGTCAAAAGCATAAGAAAAAGCCGGCGTACGATGAATTTCGCCATAAGCGTGTTCCTCTGAACTCAGTTAAGGTTAAGATTAAGGCCAAGGGTAGGTTAAGGATGAGGGTAACTACTCAGCCACCCTTGCGAAGGTTGCGAATCACCTGGCTCACAGAGCAGTTCTCGGTAGGCCAGGGCATTTTTGCTCTGAAACCTCTCACCAAACCTTCGCAAGGGTTATCTGGCCTGAGTAGTTACGGATTGGGGTTAAGGCAAGGCTAAGTCTCGACCTTAACCTTAACCTCAACCTCAAACCTCAACCTCGACTCTTATTATGCTTCCTTCCAGACTCCATTGAAGAGCATATACAGCGTCGGGTGTCCCGGGACATCCTTCACGTTGTTTCCATACACCATCCAGATGTTTTGCCACCAGGCGATTCCAATCGAGCCCCGATCCATCTGGATCTGCTCCAGTTGGCAGAAGATTTCCCGGCGTTTGTCCACGTCCAGGGTGCCGTTGGCCTCGGTCAGTAGCGTATCGAATTCCTCATCTACCCAGCGACTCTCGTTCCAGGGAACCGGCTGGCCTTCACTGTCGCCGATGTAGCCCAGGTTGAGCACCATGGTGCCCAGCGGCCGGTGAGTCCACGGGGTGATACCCAGATCGACCTCAGTCCACTGCTCCCAGTACTGGCTGTTGGGCATAGTGTTGAGGGTGATGTTAAAGCCTGCTGCTGCCGCGTCTTCTTTGAGCACCTCAGCGTAAGAGACGACGTCAGGCCAGCCGGTACCGACGGCCAGTTGGACATCCAACCCATCGGGATAGCCAGCGTCGGCCAGCAGTTGCTTGGCCTTCTCCGGGTTATATTCAGGGATGGGTTTCTCGCAATACTCGGGGTGCTTGGGATAGACGTGGAAGTCTTGGGCTTCCAGGCCCTGCCCGAAGTAGGCCAGATTGAGGATCTTCTCCCGATTCTGGCACAGCTTGAGCGCCATGCGTACGTTGTTATCGGTCCAGGGATCCAGATCCACCCGCATGCGCAGGACACGGCATAGGGCAGTCGGAAGACCTGCCAACACTACGTCGGGATTGTCCTTCAGCGCCAGGTAGACATCAGGCCCTACATTATCGCCGAGGTCGAGATAATCGACCTCCCCAGCCTGCATGGCTGCGATCCAGGCCGACAGTTCGTCGCCCATGTCAATGAATTCCATAGCATCCAGGTACGGCAGCGGGTCGCCGTCCGCCCCATTCTGCCAGTAGTCATTCCGGCGCTTGACCAGAACGCGCTCGCCCTCGCTGTACTCCTCCAGCGTGTAAGGGCCGGTGCCGTGGGGGGCTTTGATGAAGTCCCCCTCGAAGGTGCGGTGATTCAACACCAGGGCTGGATAGTGAAACAGGTGCTCCGGTACGGCAATCTCTGCCCTGTCGAGGTTAAGCTTCACCGTGTAGTCGTCCACTTTTTCGATGTTGTCCGGGCTGAGATAGGACATCAGGCCCAATATTGAGGATCCTACGTCCTCGTCGAGCCATTGCCCCATGGTAAAGACGACGTCATCGGCGTTGAATTCGTCGCCATTGTTGAATTTGATCCCATGGCGCAAGTTGAGAGTCCAGGTTTTCAAGTCATCGCTGGCATCCCAACTCTCCAAAAGATACGGATGGGTGATGTTGTCTCCATCGGTATACGTCAGATACTCGGCCACCTGGCGCAACTGGTTGGAGGGCGACACCCACGAGAACTGGGCGGGGTGCGTAACCTTTTGGACACGGCTGGCGACGCGCAGCGTGCCGCCGCGGGTGGGGCCGGTTGCGACGGGGGTAGCTGTTGGCTCGGGAACAGGGGTAGCTGTTGGCGGGGGCGCTTCCGTCGCAGTCGGGGCAGCCGGCGCTTCCGTGGCCGGTGCCTGGGATGGGCCACAAGCCGCCAATGCCTGAGCGGTGGCTAGCGAGGTACCTAGCAAAGTGGCGTAGCGGATGAACTCCCGCCGTGACATTTTGCCTTTCTGGTACTGATCTTGAAGATCAGGGATTGCTTTGTGCAATTTCTCTCTTGACATCGTTTACTCCTCCTTAGTTATGGGTAATATAGAACGTTGTTCGCCTACACAACGGGAAACAGGTTCTACCCTTCCTTCCATCACCTCCTTTCTTAATAATAAGGAACTTTCCCCTAGCCGGAATCTGCTGGGGAATCTGGCAGATTTACTAAGCTGTTGCATCCTAACTGCAAGGACAAGGTCAGGGCAGCTTCTTGAGCATGGTCGGCGACAGCGGAGAAGCGATCCACGGATAAGCGAAAAGCTGGGCCAGAAACGCTGATAGCAGCGACTATGGCTTGAGTGTGATCGCGGACAGGGACTGCAACTTCATTCAGGCCCACTTCGAACTCTTCCTGGCTTATCGCATAACCTTGTTCCCTGACCTGTGCTAATTCTTTACCCAAGAAGTCAGGGGAGATGATGGTGTTGGAAGTGTATCGAGGTAGCCCACGAGCGATCATAGCCTTTTGTTCAGCCATTGGCAAATAAGCCAGCAAGACCTTGCCGGTTGAAGTACAATGGAATGGGACACGCCGACCTGCCCAGCCAATATACCTGACCGGCTGAGGGCTGGGGAGTTGAGCGATGGTAACGACTTCGTCTCGATCCCGGACAGCCAGGCTTACCGTTTCCTGAGTAGCATCAGCCAAATCTTGCATCAGCGGACGCGCAACTTGAGTCACGTCCAACCGCTGCAGCACCAGCCCTCCCAGCGTCACCAAGACCATCCCCAGCCGATACTTGCGCGTGACCGGGTTTTCCTCAACCAACCCTTCCCGCTGGAGTGAAGCCAGCAGCCGAGAGACGGTGCTTTTATGTAAGTCCAGGCGCTGGCTGAGTTCGGTGACGCCAAGTTCTTCTTTTTCCAGAGAGAAAGCTTTCAAGATGGCTATGGCCCGTTCTATAGATTGAACGCCTGAAGTCTTGGAGCCCATACTTCTGGGGGAATTCAGCATCGAAGATCCGTGTAATTGAACCCAAACCATTGTACCGCATTGTGAAACAACGTTCCCATTATAGCAGGTCGATTCTCTTTGTCAAATAGCGGGGAGAGCAGAGATTCGAATTGGGCATCACGATCCTATTTGGCACGAGGCCAAAACTATACTATGATAACGTGAAGTTTAGAATATCTGATATGCGACAGGAACCTGGGCACGGGGACGATGCACTGAATAGATAGAGGCGATCAGAGGGTTCGCACGCGGTCCATTGACTATTGCATAATGCATTGAGGAGGATAAATGTGATGAACGCGGGTAACAAAGTTGTGTTTCAATCCCCACAGTTTGCTGTCCTCTCGGAGACCCAACTCCGGGACCTCCACCTGGCTGCTTTAGAAGTGCTGCGGCGCACCGGCATCCGATTTCATCACCGAGAGGCATTGGACCTGCTGGCAAAGGCAGGGGCATTCATCTCCGATAAGAATCTGGTCAGGTTCCCGCCTCACATGATAGAGGAGGCCATTGCCTCCGTCCCTGGGCGAGTCGTTATGTGTGACCGGAACGGGGAACCAGCGATGTATCTGGAAGGCACCAAGGTCTACTTTGGTACCGGCTCCGATTGCCTCAACTTGCTCGATCCGGAATCGGGCAAGCATCGGAAATTCACTCAGGCCGATCTCATTTATGGTTATCATCTGTGTGACGCCCTGCCTAACATTCATTTCGTCATGTCTATCGGCATCCCTTCTGATGTGGATGCCGATTTACTGTACGACGCCCAAATGGCGTTGATGTTGGAGCATACCACCAAACCCATCGTTTTTGTAACCAATGATAGAGCCAGTTGTCAGCGAGCTATTGACATGGCTGCCGCCGTGGCTGGTGGCTACGAGGCATTGGCAGAGCAACAGCACATCTTGCTCTACTCAGAGCCCAGTTCACCGCTGCAGCAATCGGAGACGGCGGTAGATAAGCTGCTGCTGATGGCAGAATATAGGCTGCCCCTGGTGCACTCGCCGGGCCCATTGATGGGGGGCACTGCCCCGATCACGCTGGCCAGCGGCCTGGCTATGTCGCTGGCCGAGATATTGAGTAGCCTAGTGGTTCATCAACTCAAGCGACGGGGCGCACCTTTTATCTTTGGGGCGGGCCTACATCACATGGACATGGGCGCGGCGCAGATTTGTTACGCCTCGCCAGAATTTCAACTTACCAAGGCGGCTATCGCCCAGTTGGGGCGCTGGTATGGCATGCCGACCTGGGGATATGCCGGGTGTTCCGACGCCAAAGTGATGGACGAACAGGCGGCCCTGGAAGCCATGTTGTCGGTACTCATGGCTAAACTGAGTGGCGCCAATCTGATCCACGATGTGGGTTACATGGAGAGTGGTCTCACCACCTCTTTTGAGATGATCGTGTTGACCGATGAACTCGTCGCCATGACAGATCACTTGATGAAGGGCATCGAGGTCAGCGACGACACGCTGATGCTGGACGAAGTAGATCGGGTTGGCCCAGGTGGCCACTTCCTGAGCACAGAGCAAACGTTGAAACGCTTTCGTGAATTCTGGTTCCCAGGCCTTCTGGATCGCAAGAGACGCCCAGAATGGTTGGAAGCGGGCGCAACCACGCTAGGCCAGCGCCTCAACGCCAGAGTCAAGGAGATCATCCAGGCGCACCAGCCTGAACCGCTGGAACCTGAGAAGAGGCGCCAGGTGCAGGAAATTCTGGCCAGGGCAGCCGGCTAAATGACCCCAACGATTGATGCCATCGAAGTTCACCACTACCGGCTGCCCCTGGACCCGCCTTTTTGCGCCGCCTGGGACCCTACGCCTCGCACCAGCCACATCAGCAGCGTGGTTCGAGTACGAGCAGGCGAGTATGAGGGCGTCGGTTCCGGGGGGGCCATGCCGGGATTTGCCGGGCACGAGTCCCTCTTCCTGGGACAAGATCCCTTCGCCATCCAGCGCCACGTACATGTGCTGGATAATCTGCAATTCCACTACGGGCGCATGTGGCCTCTGGAGGTGGCATTGTGGGACTTGATGGGACAAATCAGCAGGCAACCCCTCTGGAAGCTGCTGGGCGGGCGCAGCCAGCAGGTGCGCGTTTACGCTTCTACCGGGGAACGCATGCCGGTAGAGGAACGGGTCGCGTCGGTCCAGCAACTCCGGGAGCAGGGATTCCCGGCGGTCAAATTGCGCTTCCACGCCGAGGACCCTCAGGAGGATGTTGAGCTGGTGCGAAACGTGCGGGAGGCGGTTGGAGGCAAGATGATTATCCTGGTGGATGCCAATCAGGGCTGGCAGATGCCGTGGGATACCAGGCCCACCTGGGACTTGAAGACAGCCACGCGGGTGGCGGATGCCCTGGGAGAATTGGATGTCTTTTGGTTGGAAGAACCCCTGCACCGGCACGATTACAGGGGATTGGCCCAACTGCGAAGAGGGTCCGCCATACGCATTGCGGGTGGGGAAGGAAGCCGGGCCTTCAGTGAACTCAGAGAGTACCTGCGGCACGGCGCCCTCGACGTTTATCAACCGGACGTGGCCTGGAGCACAGGCATCTGGCGTGGAAGACAGATTGCCCAAGAAGTGCAGGCGGCTGGGGCGATCTACTCCCCGCATACCTGGGGCGATGGTTTGGTCCTATTGGCTAATTTACACGTCGCTGCTGCCGTCTCTCAAGCGCCATTTATAGAATTCCCCTACGATCCACCTCACTGGACGCCGGAACGGCGAGATTTCATGCTGCCCACGCCGATCTCACCGGACGCAACCGGTATCATCACGCTACCCGATACGCCGGGGCTGGGTGTCACACTCGATTGGACGGCCCTGGAAGGCCGGCAGGTCGCCAGCGACAGCATGTAGACAACGCAGGCAACTTTTATGCTTCTTCCGCTTCGACTTGGGATGCACTTTGTGCCACCGGGAAGCGGCGGCGATAAAGGTACCAGACTGCCGCCAGCATGACGACCAGCGCCGCCACTTGAACTGTGCGCAGGCCGCCGGACATCAGCGCGGCGTCGGCCCGAAACGCTTCCAGGAAGAGACGCGACCCGGCATAGAGGGCCACGAACAGGACGAAGGAGTAGCCATCAAAAGGTCTTCGCTTCCGGCGCCACCAGAGAATCCCCAGGATGAGCAATAAGGCTGCCATCTCATAGAGTTGGACGGGGTGACGAACCTCTCCCCACATGGCGACTCCCCAGGGCAGAGTCGTCGGCTCGCCGAAGTTCCTGCCATCCAGGAAAGCCCCCAGCCTTTCCAGGCTCAGGGCCAGCGCCAGGCCGGGCGCGATGGCATCCAGCGTGATGCCAACCGGCAGCCGGTAACGCAGCCAGTAGATGAGTGTAACCAACCCACCCACCACCACCCCCTCCGACCAGGAGAAGGCCGTAGTGGTTGGCGACAAAGCCGACAGGAGCGCCCCCCGGTAAGCAGACCAATGTCCCAGTACGTAAGCCAGCCGCGCGCCGAGCAGCGCCGCCAGGAGGGCGTAGAAGCCCATGTTGTAAATATGGTCGCCGTCTAACCCCAGGCGCCGCGCCTGACGTGCCGAAAGCCACAGCCCGGCCCACACAGCCAGAAGGAGTAACAGCGGGTAAGCCTGCAGGCTGAAACCGAAGATAGAAAGGTAGGGGGACATCACTCACCGCCGTCTGCGGCCAGCAGGCTGGTCACCTGGCTCTCGATGAAAGCTACAGTCATTGGCCCACCAAGGGTTACGTTCTGAACGACGCCCGCTCGATCCACGAAGAAAGTGGAGGGCAGGCCATTAACCTGATAACGGGCCGAGACGCTTCCATCTCGATCCATCAGGACAGGGAAGGTCAGTCCCATCTGATCGGCAAAGGGCGCGACCTGAGTACCCCCTTCTTGTTGGTTCACGGCCAGCACAGTGAAACCTCGCTCTCGATATCGATCGTATACTTGCTGGATGGCCGGCATTTCGGCCCGGCAGGGGGGGCACCATGTTGCCCAGAAGTTGACAAGTACCACCTGCCCTCTCAAGTCCGCCAGGCTGACCGTCCCCCCATCCTGCGTCTCCAGCGTGAAATCGGGAGCGGCAAAGCCAACTTGTGGTGAAGGAGGTCGCTCACTGCGCGCTATTGCTTCCTCCCCGGACACCCGGCTAAAGGCAATCCAGGTTATGCCCAGCACCAACAGCAAAGCCATTAACGCCCGCCAGGCGATTTTGCTGTCCCAACTCATCCATCTGCCTCCCAGCACCCCATCAAAGTGATTTTGATAAATAGATCCGGCCTCATGGGCGCAATCTGTATCATATCATAATCTCTGTGATGGGGTACTACATTAGTCTTACGTAATATAAGACAGATGGCAGGGGTTGTCAAATCCTATTCTTTAACCACATCACACAGGAGGGCTTTGTACACGGGGAAGCCGGAAATCGGATCCCGGTTTTCGGAGTCGGTCAGTTCGTTGACATTGCATTCTCGCCACGGCTGGCTGGCGATGGGGCTCCCGCCGCCGGCGTTGGCTTCGATGACGCCGGGCATAATGTCCTGGGTGACCCACGCGCTGTAGCGCACCTTGCCGCGAGGTGTAACGACGAACACCTGGTCGCCGGTCTGAATATTGCGCGGCGCAGCATCCCGGGGATGGATGGTCACCAGCGGGTATGGCTGAAGTTTCAACAGGCCGGGGATGTTGTGATGCTGTGAACGGAAATCAGACTGGATTCTGGCACCTGAATTGAAAACCAGTGGAAACTGTTTGGTCAGTTCTGGGGTTGAAATCGGCCCCTCCTGGGGCTCGACGTACACTGGCAGCGGATCGTATCCGTATTCAGCCAACACGCTGGAAGCGATCTCGAACCGGCCCGAGGGGGTCTCGAAGCCGGGCTTTCCATCCTGGCGCAACAGGCCGAGCTCCCACTTCCGATAGCGTTGTTCTGGCAGCGGCAGTTGCACTCCTTCCGGGTATGCGTACAAAGTTTCCAGGTCCAGCCCAGTGCCAGCCAATGCCTGCCGCAGCATGTCTTCAGCCGACTCGGGGTAAAGCTGTCCATAGCCCAGCCGCTCAGCGATCGCAGTGGCAACCTCCCAGTCACTCCGGGCCTCGCCCCGAGGCTGGATCACCCGCCGCCGGAGTTGTACAGTCCGGTCATATATCATATACGACTCTGTTTCGAACAAGGTAGTCGCTGGCAAAACGACATCGGCATGCATCGCGTCGGCGGTCAAGAATCGGTCGACAACTACCAAAAAGTCGAGCGCGTCGAAACTCTTTCGCCACAGATTGGGATTGGGATAGGCGGTGATGATGGAGGAGCCTACGATGAGCATCGCTCGCAGCGGGTATGGATCGTCGTGCAGGATCGCCCGAGGCAACTCCATCGCGTGCGCCTCTTTGCGATACAGGTAGTAAACCGGGTATTTATCTTTGCCAATTGGATCGACGCCGGCTGGCGGTTCCAGGCGCATGCTTTGATTTACATGGAACTCGCCCTCCGGCATCTTAATCACTTTGCCGCCAGGCACGTCCAGGTTGCCGGTGAGGGCCCACAAACTGAGCACAGCCCGGATATTCTGCGTGCCGCTGTTGGTATATTCCAGGCCGGTGTAACTGACCAGGGCTGCCCCGCTGGCATTAGCCAGCGCTCGGGCTGTGCGTCGAATCTCGTCGGCCGGGACAAAGGTGATCCGCTCCACCCAGGCCGGCGAGAATTGGGCGACATATGCTTTCAGTTCCTCAAAGCCGACCGTCCATTTTTCTACAAATTCACGGTCGTACAACTCCTCTTCGATCACGACGTGAATCATGCCCAACGCCAGCGCGCCGTCGGTGCCGGGTCGAATGCCTATCCAGCGCCCTTTGGTAGCACGGACGGTTTCGCTGCGCCGGTGGTCAATCACAATGACCTCAGCCCCCTTTTTTTGTGAGGCTCTAATCCTATTCAAATTGATGGGCGAAGAGTCGGTGGCCGGGTTGTCGCCCCAGACCACGATCAAGTCTGAATGTTCGATGTCAGCAAAGGTATCGATGTCCCACACACCGAAGGTCGTCACAGGGGCGATGACGCCGTGGGCCACGTAACAAATGGCGCCCACACCGGTCGTGTTGGGTGAGCCGAAGGGAAACAATAGATTCCAGGCCGAAGATTCCGGCACGCCAGCCGGGGTCAACAAATCGCACAGCGAACGCTCAAAGGTGCCGCGTCCGGTGTATGTACAGACCGCCTGGGGACCATATTGGCTGGCGATGCGTTTGAATTGATGTGCAATGGTATCGAGAGCTTCATCCCAGCTCGCGCGCACAAATTGGCCAGCCCCGCGCGGGCCAACACGCTTCAGCGGGTAGAGCAGCCTGTCGCGGGAGTAAACAATCTCGGGAGCATGAGCACCTCGGGGGCAGCAGATGCCCTGTGGATGGCCTTTCCAGGGGGCAATGCGCTGGATGCGGCCGTCTTCCAGGGAAATCTTCACCCCACAGCCGGCCGGGCAAATACCACAAAGACCGGGGATGACTTGTGGCTCGCCCTGTTCGGAGGGCGGAGTAGAAAGATCGAAGATCGAAATATCGGGGGCGGTGACAGAAGTGCTCATGATCAAACCCTTCTTTAGATACTATGCCGTGGTCTCATAGGCTGCGATCTTGCGCTAAAAGCCTTGGGCTGATAGACTAAGCATCATCCTTACTTTCAGCGCGCTGGCCTGAGCCCGGTTCTGGTGTTGTAAATGTGCTCCCGGAAAGCAGACAATGATGGTATAATATGAGCGGATAGTGACGAAGAACCCTTGCGAAGGTCGCCAGAAGAGAAACCGGCGCCACCCAAATCAACATTTAGATGAAAACTTTATGAATTTTCAACCCCTTGTTGAAAATATACCATAAAACGACAAGAATGTCAACATTTAGATGAAAATTCAACCACTTTTTTACAAATTGTTGAAAGACATGTTTCGACTCAAAGCCCTGCACGCGATAATCCCAGCATACAGTGGGAGAGCCGGAGCAGTCATGAAGACTACCCGGTTCAAAGGAGAGGAGGGCAATGAATAAGGCTCAAAAGTCGACCATCATCAAAATGCTGGCGCGGATGGGCGAGGCATTGTGCCGCACCATCGGCCCGCAATGTGAAGTGGTGATTCACAACCTGGCTGACATGGAGCATTCAATCGTCTGGATTATGGGAACGGTGACGGAACGAACGGTGGGAGGGTGCATGACTTCGAGGGGCCTATCCCTGGTACGTTCTGGCAACACGCAGGACAACTACAATTACACGACCCGCACCCGCGATGGCAAAATGGTTCGTTCTTCGCTGATGTTCGTGAAAGACAAAAGGGATCGCCCCGTTATCGGTGTCGAGATCAATTTTGACACCAGCCCTTTTGTCGCCTTCCGGCACACCCTGGAAACGTTGACCGACCCGGACGAGGCGTACGATTTTCAAGATGCCTTTATTGACGATGCCCCCCAGATGCTGGAGACGATGCTCCAAAAAGCAATAGCATTTATTGGCAAGCCAGTGCCCCAGATGACTAAGGCGGATCGGCTGCGTGTGGTGCAGATTTTAGACGAGGCCGGCGCCCTCGAATTGCGCAAGGCGATCCCCGCCGTCGCCAGTTATCTGGGCGTGACTCGCTTCACCATTCACAACTATCTGAATGAGATTCGAGAGCAGACAGTGCCCGATGAAGACGACGAGGACGTAGGCTGAGTCACTATGGACGAGATGAGCAGGGGCGTCAGGCTCAGGTATGCGGTGCTAACGGTCATTGCCGTGGCCCTGACCGGCTGTTTGGCCCGGCACCTAGCCCGTCCTACAGCGCCAGCGTCGACCTCTCCTCAGATAACCCCCAAGGCCAAAGGGGTCACGGCTGCCAACTCCAACTCCTCACCAGCGGAGCAAGCTGGCCAACTGGCTTACATCGGCGCTGATGGCAATGTCTACGTGACCACGGCTGATGGCGAGTCAACCATTATGGTCACCAGCGATGCCACGGCGCCCCCCGAAGGCGCAGGGCTTTCCTATCACCGTATCTCCTGGTCACCTGACGGAAGGTTAGCGTTTGCAGCCGTGACCCGTTCGGGCGACAAGGCACGCAGTAGGCTGTACGTTGTAGAGTCCCCGGGCGGGCCAGCTCGCATCGTGGGGCGGAGCGACGAGCACTTCGTCATCTACGTCTATTGGTCGCCGGCCCCTTGCCCCGGCCGGCCAACCTGCCAGCGCCTGGCTTACCTGATCGAGGAAGAGGATGGCGTTGGCTTACACGTGGTTGAGATGGATGCTGGCCAGGTTGAAAATCGGCTGGCCGGTGTTGGCCGGCCCTTCTACTTCTCGTGGTCCCCGGACGGACGCCAAATAGTGTGGCATACTGGCGGCGCGCGCCGCCATAACCCCGACGCCCGTATCACCCTGTACGATGTGGATCGGGGCCATGGTGAGATTCTACCTCAGACGCCCGGATTGTTCTATGCGCCAGCCTGGTCACCCCAGGGAGATCGCTGGCTCGGCGTCGTGGCAGACGAAGGGATCGATCAATTGCAGGGCATTGGCCCGGACCAACCTATAGCGTTGGCAGCCGCTCCCAATGCACAAATCGCGTTTTCCTGGTCGCCCTCAGGTGACCAGGTAGCTTACGCCATACGAGAGAACAGCG
>CAYTNQ010000048.1:0-19537 GCA_964439175.1 uncultured Anaerolineales bacterium
AGCCTCGGTATCCAATCCGTAGAAGCCGTCTGCTTTAGCTGACGGAGTAGTCACAATAATACGCAAGGTGGGGTCCCTTCCCGGTCCTACCTCTGTCCTTGGCCTAAGCCGCCGAAACTGCCTCCGGCGGCTTACGCATTTTTAGACTTACCGTTTTTCTTTTGAGCTTCCACTTCGAAGAGGGGAACGTAAGAAGTGCCCAAGATATCGATGCGGTGCAGTTTGCCGGTCTCAATGAGCCAGTAGATATGAGGCCTGGATATTTGGAGAATCTCGGCCGCTTTGTAGAAGTCGACCAACCCCTCAACTTGAATGGAAACCGCGATTTTTGGTATAGGCACGTTCAATATTGTAGACCATTATCTACATTTTGTCAATACCCCCGGACAATTATTTTTTCACGATCACAAAATTCTCTTTGGCGATGTTCCCTTATAAGCACGTAATGCAAAGGTTCCCTATTCATATCTCATCCTATAAAAGCATCGTGAAGATTATTCCTTCTTACCTACGGGGACAAACTCTACATCTACCGGGACATGCGATAAGCTATCCGCATGTCCCTTTGGAGTTTGCAATATGGGGTATTTCCATCGCCAGACGTGCGGTGCGACCCTTTCAGCATGAACTTGTCTAGCATTCCAATCAATCCACTGGATAGGGTCTTTCGAACGCGACCGTACCCCTATAGCTTGCATACGACTCCATATTTCATCGCGATGTAAGGGCTCACCGTGAGCGTCTTGGAGAACCTTCGCAATACCTCTTTCAAACGATATTGGATTACGAAGATTTGCCCGAATATCTTTCTGCTGTGCCTTGCCAGTCTCTCTTAGTTGGTAGATACCCTTGCGAACCTGGTCTAGTTCTTTCTTGTGATGGTATATCGTTGAATAGATAGTATGCCGAGCATGGTCACGATCAGCAAAGAATTTCATACTAACTAGAAAGCCAACAGCATCGTTGACAACCAGGATTCTGTTGTTACTCTTCATAATGGTGAGCAAGTTATCCCAGGTCGATTGTTTGAGATAGTGTTCTACATCAGATGTCATGTGTCCATTGTGGCGCACAGTCAGGAGATTCTTACGAAGTTGTAGAGTCCTCTCCATCATGTCAGCATAATCGCCGTACTGCTTGATTTCAAGTTCTGCTTGTTTTATGGTTTCTTGAGCTTGTTTTATGGTTTCTTGAACACGCCTTTGCTTAGCTCTTGCTTCATTGATTTCAGCCTGCATTTCCTCTTCGAACGTGAGGCCATTTGTCATTATCATAGGTATTCCTCCCGGGTGAGCCTATTACCAATTTTGTGCGCGTGGTGTGCCTCTTGTGGCTGTCTCCTTGTTCTATTTCTATTGTATCATTATTTATGTAAAGGATTGGCCTCGGTAGGATTCGAACCTACAACCCAATGCTTCGCGAGGGCATCGCTCTTTCCAGTTGAGCTACGAGGCCAAATAGCAGAGACGGGTCGCATTCAACCTTAGTATGTGCTCTCAACACCTACTAACTGTTAGGTTGTCCCCGCACGGGGCACCGTCTCTGCTATCCTTTATTATAACATAAGAGTCAAATGGAGTCCTAGGCAGTTCTTGAACGATTCGCTTTTCGCGTTTGAAGTTGCAGATTGGAGAAAAAGGATCGTACGGCTAACCAAGCGTACGTTTGAGGCACATTGCGTCTATCGACCCGAGACTCGTAAATATTTACAACAGGCTCAGGAGGTCATACGGGACCCTGATCATGTGCTGACTAATGATAAAGGCGCTACACTGCTCTATCGCTTCGGCGTAGGAGAGTCGCCGTTCTCTAACTTGTACCTAGAGGTAATTGTGTACTATAATTCGAGGAAAACACCTGAAACTGGAATTGTCGCTACATACTTTTTCACACATGAGATGGACCCTGATGCGAGTCTGGTCGAACACCGATATGTCCTCGTTGCGGGTACACGGTTTCCTTGCAAAGAATGAGGAGATAAATGGAAGCAATAACACCAGCTCCAATCGAACCGGAACAGATTACTAGGGCTAACCCAGATTTAGGAGACCGCCTATTCAAAGAGGGCGTCCATTTAGCCTATGATGAAGATAGTGACACGCTCTTCATTACTATTGGTGAACCGAAAGTGGGTGTAGCGAAACCTAGTATCGATGGTATCTACATTCAAGTTGAACCTACGAACTACAGGATCATCGGTTGCACTATCTTAGCCTTTTCGGTGGATTTTCTTGGGAAAAATAAGCTGATTCGGAAGATGTTTCCTGGACTGATAGAAACATTCAAAGCGTCTGGTAATGTCCTCGAACTGAAGGGACAACAAGCAGAGAAGATTAGGCCACTCTTTGAAGAAGCCCTAAGTCGCTAGCTAATTGCTAAGTAATGATGGCGAAAGTGGCAAAAACGAGGAAACTACACAAACTAGAAGATTATGAGCCTGGAACTACTAAGGCTCAGGTACTTTCCGACCTCAAAAAAGTAGCTAAAGCTCCGAAGCCTTCTCGGAAGCCTGAAAAACCACCTGAGCCAACATCGTAATAAACATTGGCTCTTCGTCTTTCCTGTGGCTGTATCTAAAACTGTATTCATCTGCGTATTCCTGTAGATGTTCCGGTGTCACATGATGGTAAGTACCGTTAATGCTTCTCTTTAGTTGACTCCAAAAACCCTCAACGCTATTCGTGTGGATATCATTCGCAGTAACATAAATCTTCTGTGAATGAGGCACAATCCTATGGTCAAACCCTATTTTATCAAGTTTGTTATAACTAGGTAAATCGTCCGTATAGACCGTAGCAGCCTTTATAACATTGGCTTCGATTTGGGGAAGCAGGGTTTTAGCTCTCACGTCCGGCACCACGATAGCCCTAGCCCTTCCTTTGCGCTCGACAATGCCCATGACTACCGTCTTATTCTCTGAACCACGCCCACGCTTACCATGCGCCTTGCCACCGATGTAAGTTTCGTCTACCTCAACTTCACCTACGAACTTTATCTCATTCTCACCTGCTAATATGCTTCTAATTTGCTTCCACATTCTATAACCTGTTTTTATAGTTACACCTAAGTCACGGCTAAGTTGACGGGATGATATACCGCAGCGCGTAACGGACATACACGCTATTGCTTTGAACCAAAGTCTTAAATGGTCAAATCTAGTGTCTTGAAAGATAGTCCCTGCCATTGGGTAAACATGACTACCGCAAATTTGGCATGAGTAACAAGGTCTATTCTGAATACGGAAATGAGGTGAAACTTTTCCGCACTTTTCGCATTTCACATCTTGAGGATAGCGAGTTTTGAATAACCATTCCAAACAGGCATCATCATTCGGGAACTGCTTTTCAAAGTCTTTTGTGCTATACTTTTTCATGGGAATCACCTCTTTTCTTGGCCAATCAATTTCAGTATATCACAAAAAGTCACGTGTGTCAAGGGGAACATCGCCTTCTCTTTTGTTAAGAGCCCCAATTCGCGCTACAGGTGAATCAGTTTTACGGTGGTCTCATTGATACCAGGTAATAGAGTGCCGCCCCAGCTCGCATCAAGATAGCCATTTGCGGTAACGTAGCCCCCGAGCCAGCCGGTATCGGGTTCGTCGGGAGTTACGTCTTCAAAAGTAACTTGTCCGTTGACGTCCGTTATGCCGCTGACATCTTGGAATTGAAAACTGACGGCTGCTCCAGGGACGGGCGCTCCGGTAACACTGTCTATAATTGTGAAGGTGAGGGTGTAGCCCGTACTCGAGGCGGCCTTTCTGGTCGCTAAGGCAACGCTGGTTGCCACGGCCCCCACCCCCACTAAGGCCATCATGGTTTTTTGTTTTTTGTTCATTTCGGGTCACCCTCCTTATAAAGTGCGGGCGGGAAGACTGCCTGCTTTAGCTGACGGAGTAGTCACCAATCAAGCGTAGCTTACCTATTGTTTTAGCTTTCGCTTCATCCCAGGTTAGGCCCTTATTTTTGACTAGGCTCCTGGCACACAACAGCTCTTCAATAATAAGGTCATTGTCGCAGATGCCACTAGTCACGCCGGTCTCCCCCTGACCGTTCTTTTGCCCCAGGCCGATGCCGCAGTAGGCGCAGATAATGGGCATGACAGTCTTTTTCTTCGCCATGACTATCAACCGCCCTTTCGTATTATAATTATGCACTTTCGCAGGGAGAAGTCAAGACTTCTTGGACTTTTTAGTCTTCGCCCGGGGGGTCTTCGCCCGAGTTGTTTTAGATATCGCCTTTTTTTAATTGTGCAGTTAATACTACCTTGTTGTCCTCTGTGCGGATTACCTCGGCGGTGCCCTGGGCAGTGCATACCACCCGGCTGGCGATCGCAATAGATATGGTGCCTAAAGCGTCTTTAGCGTTAATCGCGGAGACGGGATATTCGTAAGTAACCCTAACTTTGTAGTCTGGCAATTTTCCCCCTTTCCTTGGCGCCTCCCCGGCCGGCCCGGGTACAGAGAGGGGAATCCCCAAACCCGGCCGGCGGGAAGGCATGCGTCTTTTACAATTCTACTTTTGTAAAACTAGCTTCGCTTTTTCTTGCGGTTCTCTTGATATACCTGCTCTAAGAGTTTTACCTTTTCGGAATTCCCGCGGAGTCTCAGAATGGTTATCGTCATCTGGTGGCCGGGTGTCAATCTATAGGAGCTTCCGCAAAGGATGGTGAAACCCTTGTAGAAGGCCGTCCGGGTGTTGGTCGCCCTGACGTGCTCGATTTCTTGTCCCTCTTGTACTTCATACCAATCTGCCATTTTAACCTCACTTTCTTGTAGCTTTGATTACATTTTCAAGGACTGACGAGTCTTCGCGCTGGCAGCGCGTGCAATAACGGGCACCCTCCGGGAGGTGCGGCACGTCCCGGAAATGCCTTTTACATTTGCGGCAGCAATAGGTGCATAGTTTCATGTCGCCCCCTGGTGAAAAGGACCGGGTACCCGGATTACTCGGGGTGGATGCGGTGACAAATCTCTTAGTCTGCGCAATCGCTATATGCCATAGCACCGCAGTATGGACATGCGTCATGCGCATTTTCATTTTCTCCTCTCATGTTTATTTTTTGATTTTTGAAGCTGGCTGGACTTCCGTTTGAGCCTGAACCCCCTTATTTTACTTAACTCCATTAAGTAAAGCTAGTAAATATACCTATATCTACCATATAATAGAGTACACCTGTTCCGATATCGTGTCAAGTGGAAAATTTTAGCTTCAAATAACTATAAAAAATTTATATGAGGCTGGAAAATTTTTTTTAGCTTCAATTTGAGCTAGCGGTCAGAGACGTGCTATCCAGTTTACAACGCTTTGAGGCGATAGTAGCGTCGAAGCCAGCCGTAACCTGAAGTTGTAAACTGGACCGCGTCGGGCACTTCTTCCCTCCCGGAGGGCTCGATCAGTCCCTCACGCGCGAGCTGCCCAACGTAGATTTTGAAGGAATAATAGCTGGGTGTATGATAGGGCCGGCGACGATCGCGGTCCGCGCCGAGCTGCCCCAGTGCATCCTTGAAGGCCCGGTGCATATTCGAGATGTAGTCTTCCCCCACCGCCGTCAGGTGATCAAGAATGAACTGCCGCGGGGACAGCGGGTGGCGGTTTCCCCCACGTCCTGGGCTGAGTCGAAGGTCGCCTACCATGTTCCCTCCACAATCGTTAGGGCAAGGGGGCTGTCGCTTTTAAGCGACAGGGGAATTGCCCTTCCTCCCTCCCTTGAATTTGCAAATTCGCTGTGCTATGTGGTAAACTAACATAGTGGATAGGACAGTTCGAATTTTTCTTAAGCCTACCGAAGAACAAGCTGAGTCCCTTCATGAAACGATAGGGCAATTTACACAGGCTTTCAACGCCGTTTGCCGCGTAGGATGGGAGCAGCGTAACGGCAATGCCTATACGCTTCAGCGCCTGGTATATCGAGATAATAAGAAGACATTTCCTGCCCTTGTCTCCGATTTGCATGTTCAGTGCATACACAAAGCTAGTGAGTCGATCCGGTCGGCCATCTCCAGACAGAAGAAGAGAAAAAAGACGGGATGTCCTCAGTCTTTGCTTTGCCCTCCACGCTACAACCTGCATACCTTCAAGGTGGACTGGGAGAATAGACTCGTCAACCTGGCTACAACCCGGGGGAGAGCCAGGATTCCTTTTGACCTGCCGGAGTATATCCGATATGCCGCCGGCTGCCAGACCGCCACCGCCGACCTTGTTTTCCGTAAGGCTCGTTTCTATCTCCACGTCGTGGTGACCCTGCCCGATGTCCCCTTCATCAGTAGTGGTAAGGCTGTAGGCGTTGACCTCGGCGTCACCCGGCCTGCCGTTACTTCCGACAATCGCTTCCACGGCGACCGGCACATGAAGGAAGTTGTTAAGCGAATCTTCCGCCTCAAGCGTGACCTGCAAGCCAATGGTTCCAAGAGCGCCAAGCGGCATCTTAGAAGCCTCGCTGGTCGTGAACAACGATTCAGACGGGACTGCGATCACGTTATCTCCAGTTCTATCCTTCAGGGCATTGAGCCAGGCGCTACTATCGTGATTGAGAACCTGACCAATATTCGCTCCCGGGTTAAAGCCCGCCGGGGGGAAGCCAAGCGCAGGCTTCACTCTTGGAGCTTCGCCCAGCTTAAGGGCTTCCTGGAGTACAAGGCCGAGGCTCTCGGCTGCCAAGTGGTCGCCGTCGATCCCCGGCATACCTCGCAGAGGTGCAACCGGTGTGGCTACACCTACCGGGGCAACCGCCGTTCTCAGTCCGACTTCCTCTGCCGCCAGTGCGGTTTTCATCTCAATGCCGACCTCCAAGCATCCCGGAACATCCGGGACAAATTCCTTGTCGGTTGGGGTACATCCCCTTCCGATGCGCCGCCGTCAACCGGCGTATTATCTCACCCGGCGGGGCCGGGTAGGGACAAGCTGGCGGCTTCAGCCGTCAGTGGTTGACGCCCTGAATTACCTCTTGGCATCTGTACCTGTAAACCGAGCGCCCTCGAATCGATTGCCCGTTCCTCAACCAGGATGCACCGCTCAGTCCCGCAGTTCGCACACACGTCGAAGTGTTTGAAGATGCCGCGAACCGTGGGGGTGGTCAAAGCTGCGATATTTTGGAGAGGCGTGAATTCGCTCCTTCCTGCCACGAAAACTTCCGGAGGAAGGGTTCGCATCATGTCCCTGGCAGCCGGCGTCACCAGATCTTTGCTGTGGCAATGTGCGCACTCGGGAAACTTAAATAGGATCTTCTGTTCTGGCAATTTCGCCCTCCTTCAAATCCAGGTCCCAATCGGGCTCCTGGCTATTAGCTATGTGATCGTCCTCGTGTTCAATCACGGTGAACATTTCGGGCAGTGTGTTCACTTCGCCTCTGTAGTAAGGAACCTTGAAGACCCGGTTACACACTAGGCATTTAAAAACGTACTCAAGCATTGGTCTATCCCGCAATATTCTGGCTCTGGGGCTACAGAGCCTCGGTATCCAATCCGTAGAAGCCGTCTGCTTTAGCTGACGGAGTAGTCACTTCACTGGGTTCCATATTTTATTATACCAGTCTTGTAATTCATTACCGCTAACTTTTCTGTAGCGCATCGTTGTTGTTATTGACTGGTGGCCGAGGGCCTCCTGGAGGAGCCGCAGTCCATCTCCAGTGGAGTCGCTCTTAACGGAATTGACGGCGTAAGCATCGCGGAACTTGTGTGGACTGACGCCATGTATCTGGCCGGTCGCGGGGTTCACCAGGTCCGGAAGTCCCGCTCTCAACGCGGCGCCCTGGAAGATCTGCCAGGCCCGCTGCCGGGTCATTTTGAAAAGCAGCAGGCGGCCGTTGTACTTGACAGGCCCGCCCTTCTTTACATAGGTGCGAAGCATATTAAGGGATTCATCGTCGATCGGTATAGTCCGGAGCCGGCGGTGCTCTTGTTCTTTAGCAACGGCCTTGTCCACCTTATTGCCGCACTTCGGGCAAAAGACGTGCTTTTTCCCCAGCCTAGCGCCGCAGTTGGGGCAGGCCAGGTTAATCCGTGCCTTTAAATGCTGGATGTTGACGCGCCGGCGTTCGAAGTCGACATCCCCGACGGCCAGGCCCAGAATTTCAGATATCCGGGCCCCCAGCATCCGGCAAAGCCGGAAGAGAAGCTTGTCTCTCAATGTTTCAGCGACCGCCTCGAGCTGGGCGGCCTCCTCCATATCCAGGTATTCTTTAGCTGGCATGTTTTGAGCTCCTAATATTTCTCAAGAAATGAAACTCGCTTGATGGCCTACTTTCGCCCGGATTTTCCTGTGGTTCTTGAAACAGGTCACCCCGAGTTCAGGCTTGCATGTTACGGCCCAACCTCTTGGAGGAAGATAAAGACCGCCGGCATAAAAACGCGCGATGCGGCCGGGCGGGATCTCCCAGGCGACGGTCTTGCTGGCCAGGTAAAATTTCATTGTTTTACAATATCCCTTAAAGACAAACTTGTAAATATGCCTATTTTAGGACAAAAAAAAGCCCCTGTCAAGGGACTTGTTGTGGAATTTTAAACCGGGGAAGGCCTGGCCGCAAACAGGAAAGCCGGGAAGCTGACCTTTTTCGCAGGTCAGGACCTTCCCGGCTTTATCCTACTAATATATGCCCTGCAGAGTTACTTTGTCAAGATGCCTTGTTATCCTGACGGGCGGGGTTTCTTGATATTGAAGCCGCAGGCCTTGGCGGCGTCGTAGAACGCCTGGTGGACGGCGACGTTGTGGCGGCCACCCTGGCCCGCCGGCGGCTTCGAAAAGGTCTTGCCCTTCAGCTCTTTGCCGATGCAAGCGGCTTTGCCCGACGGACGGTGGCCCTTCAGCCCCACCAGCACTCTGGCGGCTTTGACCTCGATGCCCTGTAGATTGAGTTTCATTTCCGAATCCCCTTTCTTGTTTCTGCCAGTGTTATATTCAGAAGCATGTCAGAGAGCGGCGAATCCTGTTCGAAGGCCTTGTTTAGAGAGCTGGAAAGCCGTGTAAGGGGTTTTTCTGATCCGAGCGCCATTGAAAGCTCTCCCAAACTCTCTTCTTCTTTCCCCTGGAGATGCAGGCGCTGGGCGTTCAGGAGTTGCTTCAGGGGAATAAGCCTGTTTTTCCTTTCTCCATTATCTCTGGTTTTCGCTTCCACACTGGTCACCGTTGATAAAGCTACCATCGAACTATGTGACTTGTAAATACCACCCTATAGTTTTAAAATAGGGAAAATATAGAGTAACTTCAATGGCTGGGAAAACGATATGGGTCACCGACTCCGAATACGCCCTGCTCGCCGAGGGCAAGGAGCTCTTTTCGGGTTTTACAGGGGTGAAGATTAGCTGGGGGGCTTACCTTTCGGCCCTGTCGATCGGGGCCCTGGCGGCCAAGGCCATCACTGGCGTTTTAATTAGGTGCCCGAACTGCGGCGGCGAGGTCGAAATGAAGATGGTCAAGCCCCGTCTTGAATCTCTTCGCTCAGACTAACCAGATCCAAACTCTGGAGCTCGCAGTCGAAGTCCTTCAGGCGCTCGCGCGCAGCTTCGGACACATCCTCTTTAATATCGTCAAACTCTTTGCAGATGCCGATTATTTGCTCGTAATTTTCCTCGTCGAGGTTTTCGGCCATCTTTCCGAGCTTGTCGGCTTTCTCCTGGTATCCTCTCCCTTTGAGCTCGTCCCAGTACCATTGCACGACTGGCCCTATTACACACGGCCGACACCCTTCCTGGTCCTTCGCCGTTACCCACTCCTGCATGGGGATCACGGGCTTGGGGCAGTTGCATGGAACGACTTCTTCCGAATCAGGCGTATCATTCATGCGGCAATCTCCCTGAACTTCGGTATAAAGCACTCGAAGTACTTCTGAGAATCATTCGGGTATTTCTCTTTGCACTCTTGAGCTGCTTTTCTCAGGCCCATGGCTCGCGTGCAGCGGCCGTCCTTCGTTTCCATGATCTCGCTGCACCAATCCCTCACCTCATCCGGAGAGAGCGTGCCGATGGCATCCTCAGTGGTTGCCATCACGTTGCCGGCCTCGAGGGGCTTCGAAGGATCGAGCCGGCAACCGCGGCAGGGAGCTTTCCGTTTTTCTCTGCCGTGTACGGGGATGGCGCCGTCGCCCATCATCGAGCCTACGGCGACGTCCCTGATTTCGATCTCCTCCTCCAGAACCCCAATCACGGCCACCACTTCAAGGGCAGTGATCTTGGCTATGTCCTGAATCTCGCTTTCTGATAGTGTCATATTTCACCCCCTGATCTCTTCCAGCCTTTTGCCGAAGCGCAAATAATGATCGTCTAGCTCGTCTCTGGCGATATCTTCATAAAGCCTGGCCGTGGCCTCGTCGCCGAATTTTTCTCTCGCCTCCGCGGCGCGCCGGCGGTACCAGTCCCCGGCTGTCAGCTCTTCGCCCATACTTTCGCTCAGTCCCTCCTCCACGGTGGCCGGCGAGTGGTACGTGATAGCGTAGCGATGGAGCTTGTTGACCACCTCCTGGGCGGTGGCCATGGCGATCCGGTTTATTTCTTCTCTGCTGAGGTCCAAGCCTTTTCCACCTCCGCGGCGGCCGCCTCCGCGGCCATTTTCTTGGCGTCCTCGATGGTGAAGCTAGTTCCCGGCTTGTCCGTATCTGTTGGCGCGGCAGTTCCCATGACCCTTTTTCTAAAGTCCTTGAACCGGGAAGCCATGCCTGGGTACTCTTTTTTGAATCTCCCGGACTCTATCGCATCAACGGTAACTTTGTGAAGGTTATCATTAAACCACTGGCGGATCTCGAGATACACCGGGTTGCCCGGGTCCTGGGAGACCATTTCTTCGGCCGCTGCATCGATCTCCAAACTGTGCTTGTTTTCGAGACAGTCGCAAGGTTTACCGGCGATGCGCAGACCTGCCGCAAGGTCCAGCTCGGCTCTATAAAGCTCCCGGGCCAGGCGGCGCTTGAGCTCTCGGGTGGTTTCGTCCCTGGTTGGCAGTGATTTTTTCGAAGTCTTGGGAAATTTCTGATGGGCCATATTGGGCAGGCCGGAGCCCCCCAATGGCTTGGTTTCTTCCTGCTCCGTTGCTTCTCTGTATGGTACAAATTGAGGAGTTGAACTGGAATCCGGAATCTCCGGGGTGAATACCCTTCCGCTCGTCGTGACAACATAAAGCTTATTATTGGTTTTGACCATGGCATCGCCGTTTTCGTGCAGGGTGACAACTGTATGCGGGCCCAGCCGCTGCAAAGCTTCCGTCTGCTCAGGGTATTCTTCCAAAGCCGATTTCTCGGACTTTTTATGACTAGGACGGCTAATCAACAGCCGGAGCCCGTCGCCGGCGAATTTCCCGACCTGTTCCACTAGCTTGGCTTTTGTATTCAATTCCACGACCTGACTATAGCCCTTTTCTTTTTTCCTGTCAAGTGCTATAATGTTGGGAATCAAATAGGGGAAAGGCAGGAATTACACCACGGAGAACCGTGAATTAGCTTTAAGGACCGGGAATTAATGGCCAGACAGTGGACCGACTACCAGCGGCGCATTGCCGAGGTTATCCTGAAGCACCGGGCGGACACCAAGGCCGGCTACGATTTCAAGACGGTAAAAGAAGAGCTTGGTAGTGATGTCTCCCAGGGGAAGATCAGCGAAGTCGCCAAGGCCCTGCGCGAGAACGACTGGATAATTCCGGCCAAGGAATCGACGCCAGGTCCTCCTGTCCGCGAGGGGGGCAAGCTGGCCACCGTGACCGCCAAGCAGCCGGCACCGGTCATTTTCACTCTGGGGCAGCAGATGATCGAGCTGGATGCGGAAGCCCTGTATGAAAGCTTTATTCTCTACCAAGACATGAAGGTAAAATGCTCCATCAACGACGGCTTTTCGGCGGTTATCCGCGATGGGGTAGGGTTGCTCTGGCGGGTGCTTGTCAGCGAACCAAAAATCTCAGCAGGTAAAGTAAGCGTGGAGGTGCCAAATGGGTGAGGCTCTGGAGAAAGCGAAGGGGAACCTGGGACTTAACGGAACCACAAAAAGCGTGGAAACAGAAGCGCCGAAGCCCGATGCCCTGACCGACCTCGAAAACGCCATCAAACAGGTTGAGAACATCGAGGCTAAGGAACTGCTGCAATCCAAAGCCAGAGAGCTCCGCGCTCAACTCGAGCTACGGGCCAGGGAGGCAGAGTCGAGAGCCCGTCAGTATGACACTACCGGGAGGCCTGCGGCCGAAGAAAACAACGGCGATGCGAAGATCAGGGCCAAGCAGGAGATGATCGGCAACTCGCTGGTGCTCCTGGAGAGGGGCGTCGACCCGGACGTCGTAGCCCGTTACATTATCGGCAGCCAGGGCGCGGCTTACCCAGTGAACTTCGGAGGCGGCCAGCAGGGATTAACAATCAACGACATAAAAACCATTGTCGACATGGTAAAAGGCAGCGGCGGCTTGGACCCGCAGGTAGCCGAGGTGATCAGGTCTCTAAAAGAGAAGGTGGACTCGCTCAAACCCGCCGGTAATAATGCTCCGGTTAATCCCATCGATGCCGCCATGACTGGAGTAAAAGCCATTAATGATCTTGTCAATTCGTTTGTTGAAGCCGGCCTGGTGGTTCGCCCTGGAAACGGGCACGAGGGGGAATCAATTGACGAAATCCGGGAGAAAAACAGACACGACGAGCGGATGGTAGAACTGGATAACGATAAGGACTATAAATCGAATATGGCTGATATCGCCTCACAGATACCAGAGAGGATTGGCAGAGGCCTCGCAGCCGATATGAGACATAGGGGCGGTCAAGGCGGGGGCAAGGGTGGCGTTCTCGATTCGTTCCCCTGCGAAAAATGCGGTGCTAAAATACTGGTTACCCCCGAGACAGGCAACCGGGTCAAATGCGGTAATTGCGGTATGGTCTACGAACGCGGGGAGACCAGTGAAGAAAAAACCTCACAGCCGGCAAAGTCCCCTATTTCAAAATCCACTGGAAAACCGGAGTAATATATGGGGATGCGCGAGACCTTGGGAAGGTTCGGTGGCATCATCGCCGGCGGCTTTGGCGACCGGGCCGTAATTGGCTTGACCATTGGCATGCTTGATGATAAAACCCCCGAAGAGTTTTACTTTTTTATCAAAGAAGGAAAGGATCTGGTGGCCTGTGTCTCGTCGGAGGATTGGGATTTCTACGGGGAACTGGCGCAGCAGACGAACATTGGCGATATCACCGCGGACAGAATCCTCGAGGAGTTCCGGAAGCACCGACCCGAGTTTGCACACATCATCGTTAACCAGCCCGGCGCCATGGCGTGGCTAGATAAACAAGTGGCGCTGATTAAAGAAAGGCTGGGAATAACCCCCTCTTGACATTTACCATAAAGGGAATTAAACTAATTCTCGATGGAAAGCCGGGGAGAGGGGGCGTGTTTTGGACTATGAGGAAGTCGACCAGATCATCAATGAGAATGGATTCAACAACGAGCCGGCTTTCGATAACGTCACCGTAGCTATCCGGGATATCCCCGATATGGATGGCTGTCCGCTCGGCCTCTACTATCCCGCAACCGGCACTGTCGTTATCCCTCCCGATGGTTACCCCTCCGTCCTGCTTCACGAGCTCGGTCACCGCTACGGCGACTATTATTACGGTGACCTGTCCGAGCAATTCGCCGAGAAATTTCGCACTAAATACCAGGACGGCTATGCTCTGATGTATGCCGGCAGGGATTTCTCTCGCCTTCCCAAGATGGGCTCCCTCTTTGAAGAGGGTGAGGCTGGCACCTTCGCCATGTGGACTGACCAGCCCCTTACGCCGGAACAGATCTACGGTCTCCAGGAGTATATGGCAGCTTTCTCCCTGGGGGAGCCACTGCCTCGCATATCTTATGACGGCGATACCTTAAATATTAACTTTGTCAAAGGTGTGGACTGGCCTGTAATCATATCGGGTGGCCTTGCCGCCATTGCGGCCGCTGGAGGAGGCGCCCTGGCCTATGCCATCTATAAGACGGCCCAGCAAAGCCCCTGGGTGATACCACTCGTTTTGTTCGGCGGCTTGGCGGGAATAGTTCTCATCGGCAAGTCTGCTGCCAGGAGAGCCCGAGTCCGCGGGTAGAAATTATGATTACCTTTGGTCTTACCAACGCACCAACTGGTGCGCAGTCCTGGGCGGTGGCTATTTACTCGGCCGGTGGTGACATTATTCTGTCTGCACCGACTACATACAGCTTCTACACCCGGCTCCCTGTGGACATGTCGGGCGGTACCTACGACCTGAGATTTATAGTTTATTCCAGCGCGCCCGGCGCCGGTTGGGACGTGCTCCAGACTTTTGACATTAACAACGTCTCTCTGGAGAGCGGCGGCCTTTACGTATATGACTGCATTACGCTGGGCTGGACTGAGCCAGTTCTGTTCGAAGCCACTGGCGAGACCCTGGACACCGCCGCCGCCAGTGCCGCCCTCATTCCCCCCAACAATAAAATCACCTTCACGATTACAGTAGATATTGCCACTTTGATCGCATCGGGGACAACCCTATCGGGTTTCGCTAATAACCACCAGTGGGCGGATAAATTTTACGAGGCGGGTTTTCACATTGATCAAACCACTACATCTTTCTGGAGCAATACCATTGTTTACAAATGCACCACTTGGAAATGGGGCAACCTGGCCATATTAACTACGGACTATTTGAACACGACCAATATTTACATGGCAGGCCTCACGGGTTTACAGATAACGCTTGTGGTCCTTGGTGTCCTCGCGCTGCTGGGCGTTACGGCCGGTGTTATTTTGACCTTCAGGGTAACCGGCTACCTGCAAACGGCCCAAGAAGAAGCCACTGCCTTTGCCGACAAGCTTGTTTTCCAGGCCGGGTATTCCCCGTCGGAGGCGGCGAAGTTGATTTCCGCCATCAACCCCGTCACTCAAGTTGCAAATACCGCCAAATGGATAGCGGTTGGCATTATTTCCACGGCAGGACTCGCTTTTATTTATAAGTTGTTGGGAGGGAAGAGATATGCAGTTCAGAATAAGTAACCCGCCTTTAGGAGCTTTCAGTTGGATGCCGGTGTTGTATGACCTCAATGGTGTCCCCTATTCTCCATCCGTCAACGCCGCACTTACTGATGAGGTAACATTGTATGCAGCCTCCGGCACTTACGATTTCAGGGCCATTGTCTACAGCAGCGCGCCGGGGACTTACGATGTCCTGTCATCCAAAGACATTTTTGCCGTGCAATTTGACACTAACGGCAGCTACAATTTTAACTGGGCAACGGGGAGCTTTGGCGCCGGGGGCGGCGGCGGTGGCGGCTCATCTTCCAAAGCATTATGGGTAGGATTGGGCGTTGCTGGGGCATTGGCCCTGGCGTTGATCATGCGAAGATAGTTTGCCAGCGTTTTTTAAAGGAGGTGGTCGCTTTAAGAAAAATATTGGAACCCTCTTGACAAAACCTCGTTAAAGTTTTAAAGTAAATACCGAATCAGCCGGGAAGACACTGACCTGCTAATGGTCAGCTTCCCGGCTTTATTTTTTAGCAGGCCGGTCTTCCAAAAAGGAAAGGGGAGGTTCATTAAGATGGCTACAGATTGGATGGCAGTCGGAATCGATGTCGCGGGTGGTGCGGTGCTGGGCGCCGGTGACCAGTTGATCCAGAACGAGGACGAAAAGCGTCGCCGCACGGCCGGTACCTTGAGCCACTGGAAGGAGTACGGGACCTACTACAACTACGGCGTCCCGCTCCTGGGCATTGTCGCTACCGCAATGGGCTGGGTGAAAGGGGACTGGGTGACCCGTGTGATAATGGGCGGCGCGCAGCTCGCCGGCAGAAAAGTCACCTACACCCTGACTAAAGCAGCCCAATCCGCCCCCTGGCGTCCGGCACCCGGCGGTGGCACGGGAGCCAGAAGCCCGGTGCAGCAGACGCAAAAACCCGGCTTCGAAAAAGCCGGTATAACCTAACCAGACAACCCATAAGGCTGTAACCGCCCAGAGAGGCGTACATCAAAAGGAGGAAAGAAGATGGGTTACATTATCCAGACCGATGAGGTTTCCCTGGCTGAACAGGCCAAGTATCGCGCCAATGCGCTGCGGGATGGTTTCGAACAGGCCCTGAGCCTGAGCATCGCCACCCCGGGCGACCCCAACCCCGACCACAAGTGGAACGGCCGCTATGACCACCTCAAGGCCCGCGCCTTCGATTACGTCAACGATATCGTCCTGGCGACGTCGGGCGCCGCGCTGGCCGCCGGTCTCGCCGGCTGGCTCACCATGCCGCTGGCCGCCGTGGGCACCGCGTACAGCGTGTTCGCCAACAACACGCCGGCCGCGATCTTTCCCCAGGTCCCCAACAACCAGGTGTGGATCTTCTATAAGTATTGCATCCCCTACGCCACCACCTTCCCGGTGACATACCTGATCTTCACCAAGGGCCAGGCTGGCCAGTTCCGGCTGGACGAGTTCGACCTGGAGCCGCCCTACGCCAAGCTGTCGACCGACGGCTTCTTCTCCGACCCCGTCGTGTACGACAAGACGGAGTACGCCGGGGCCACGGTACGGGCCCGGATCGTATCGGCGGCAATTGCCTTCGTGCTCCAGGGCTGGGTGATTGAACCCCGCGCTTAATCTAGGCAAGTAGCGCTATTTCTCAAGAAATAGCGGGAAAGGAGAAAAAGCGATGAGTCTTAGATCCGAAGTCCAAGAAATGCTGCGGAGCAATTTCAGTGTTGTTCACCGCACTTCCCGGGCCATGACAGTGGCCCTGAGCCCGATCACACTCTTCAACGTCACCGGTGCGGTCGAGCTTGTTACCCTGGGCATGAGGACCACCGCGGCCGCCGGCGGCGCCGGCACCTTCACCCTGACCTGCAACGGCGTTGGCCTCGACGCCGGCGCGGTTGCCGCCAATGGTGCGGTCGGCACCGTCTTCCTGAGCCCGCTGAACGTGGCCGGCGCCAACCTGGACGCCGCCGGTATCCCGAAGACCGTGGCCACCTTGACCACTTTCGTCTCCGGCGACTCGGTCGGCACGATCGTCGTCACCGTCGCGGTGGCGACCATCACGGGCGAGTGGTTCTGCGTCTACAGAAAGCTCACTCCCAACGCGCTGATCACGCCAACATAAAAAGGCACCGATGGGACGGGGAGGGCCTGTACCCTCCCCGTCCTTGCCTGTATAAAAAGAATAAGTGCTGAATTAGCTCTCCTTGTGAGCAGAGAGCAGAAAAAGGAGACAGCTATGTCAACGGTTGCGAATCTGTATGACAATGGGCCGATTTCCCCTATCGCCAAGATTCACGAGAACATTGGTGTCCTGACCGAGGGCACCTACCAGTATTTCAATATCGATTACATTGAAGGCCTGCCGCGCTCCCGCCCCATGATGATCGACATGGTTGCGCTTAACGGCGCGGCAAACATCGGTGCCTACACGCCACTTGCCGCGCAGGTGGTCCGGGCCATCCAGCCCGGCGGACAGGACAAGAAAAAGGAATTCCTGCACCTGCGATGGGAGCCAATCGACGACGTCGAAGGGAACCTGTTCGAGACGGCCAACCAGGGGAGGCTAACAGCCCAGGGAGCCCAGGCCGCCGTGACCAGGTTCAGCCGCGATGAGGATCCCTGGCTGGCGGCGACCACCTTCTTCGTTATCGGCATCAACAAAGATGCCACGATTGCTGCTTTTAATCCGAACGCAGTTGCGCTGCCCAGAGCGAGGTTCGTTTTCTGGGGCTTCCGGTACGTGATCATTCCAGCGCTATCAAAGCCCCCCGTGGCGACTATGCTTCCGGCGCAGTCAGCGGTGTATTAGAAGGAGAGGGTAAAATGCCAAAGAGACTTAGCTTCAGAGAAGCCGGCAACGCCGGCATGGTAACCACCACGGGCGGCGGTGTCTACGACCTGCTCCATACCATTCCGCTTACCACTCTCCAGAATCAGACTTTTCCGGCCCGGACCTTTTGCATCAGGAAGGTCATGTGGTACAACAATACCGGAGCCAACGTCACCCTTCAACTTGGTACCGTCAGTGCCACACCCGCCTTTGTCCAACTCCTGCCCGATATTTACGCTCTTAATGGCTTCGATGGTGAACTTGGCGAGGCTGACCTCCCATTTGTCGAGTTCTGCGCCGTCGCGGCGGCCGCGGCCGCGGCTGTGAGGTACGATGGTAACGCTTATGTGCTCGACTCCGGGGCGGCAGGCGGCGTGCTGGTTTCCATTGAAGTAGAGACGTTCGGGGCCTAAGCGGGTCCGATCGGGGGTTATTGTGGCAGAGCCATATTATCCGCCAAATGCAAGAAGCGGGACTACTCAGGTCATTACTTTTGCGGCTGCCGGTGATCCGAAGCAGTTGCCCAGTATCAAGGTGCCGGAAGGTATCCCTTTACTGGTGAAGGGGCATCCCAACAACGGCGGCTTTATTTACGTAGGCTTTTACGGTACCGCTGCCGGCAGTCCGGCCCAGGCATGGCCGCTAACGCGCAACGAGCCGCTTACCCTGCGCGTCAAAAACGCCTCCGAGCTGTGGGCGGCTGCCCAAGTCGCCGGAGAAAGCCTTTGCCTTATCGTTGAGCAATCACCCTCTCCCTAACGATTGTGGAGGAACCATGGCAGATACCGGTGGTGTTGCCTATAATAGCTTTAATGGTCTGAGCGAGCTGGGGTTCGTTACCAGGATTATCAGTCCCACCGTTTTTCAATGTAGCAACCTGGCTGGCAAGGGCGAAAATTATTTTCAGGACTGGGACTGCTATGTAGTGAGAAAGGGGACGGGCACCGGCGCAGCTCCCCAGGGCGACAAGGTACAGGTAGCTTCCTTCGGCTCCAACACGGGCCAGTTTACCCTTCAACAGGCCTTCGCTTCCTCTCCGCTCACGGTTGGCGATGCGGTTCTGCTGATACAGGCTTTTGTTGGGGAGAACACGCTGATAAAGGACTTCCCTTCCAATGATCTCAAGCAGTCAAGCAATACCGAGGTTAGTACTACCGCTTTGGTCCTTACCAAGGTTAAGGAACTTGCCTGGACCGGCAGACTGGGGGGAGCGCGTGTTACGTTTGATCTCCGGGTAGACAGTGCGGCTGGTAACGCTAACGCCGTGATCTATAAAAACGGGGTGGCCATCACGATCAACCCGGCGACCACGCCCATCTACACCGTCCACCAGGATGCCACCGGCGCTTACCAGACCTTCACCCAGGACATAAGCGGCCTAGTGGTTGGAGACCTCATCCAGATCTATGCCTACGTAAACGCCGCGCCGCGCATAGCATACGTACGGAATTTCCGCATCTACTACGATATCGTCCCGCAGCCGAGCGTCCAGGCCGTCATTCCCTCTGTCTATTTCGACTCCACCAACGGCGTTGCTGGCACCGACTGGCCAATCGGGTTGTCGGTAGAAAACCCGGTCAACAATGTGGCGGACTGCCTGACCATTATGAACCAGCAGAACCTCAAGACCGTTGTCATCTTGCACGGGGTTTTCACCGCTACCCAAGACATGACGGGCATAAAGTTCATTGGAAATGGTTACTCCGACCCTGCTGGTGCTGGTCTTGATAATTATGTAGACATAAACTCCAACACTTTTTACTCATGCTTATTTGAGCAGGTGAACAT
>CAYTNQ010000048.1:19637-25832 GCA_964439175.1 uncultured Anaerolineales bacterium
TATTGACTTCTCAGGGAGTTTCTCTCTTGATATACAGGCGACCTGCACGGCCGGGACAATCGTCGTTCGGGATGATATAACACTCACCAACAATACTGGTGGTACGACGGTGAATGACCTTCGGATGGCCACCAAGCCCGTACTGAACCCCGCCTCCGGCACGGTGGCGGCCAACTGGAACTCCGGCGTCGCTACCAGCGGCTTGGCCGGGGCTGACCTGGTGACCCTGGGCGCCAATGACACTAACAATCTTGTCCAGTCCTTACTCGTCAACATCTCGGCCCTCACCGCAGGGGCCATCATCACCATCCGGCTCTACCAGCAGGTCAAAGGCACAGAGCGCCAGGTATACTCGCAGAATTTTGTCCAGGGCACCGACCCGGACGGCTGCTGGGTCGTTGACGGGGAGGTCGGCATCCACGAGGCCGTCCGGGTTGAGGTCTACTCCAACAACGGGCTGGATGATGCTGCCAATGTGGATTACGACTACACGCTGGAGGCTGCGCTGTGAGCGTACTGGAGCCAACGACCCGGTTGGCCACCACGACCATAGCCCCCAAGACCATCTATGTTGACGGGGACGCCACCGGGGGCGGGACGGGGGTTTCCTGGACCGATGCCTTCACCACCATTCAGGCCGCCGTGGACAGCCTGCCACAGATTATCGCCCACAACATCGACATCATCTGTCGAAAGGCCACCAACCCCTACCGGGAGACGGTGGACATCTCCGGGCACGTAATCATACCAGCCCTTGACACCGACATCTGGCATCCCTACGAGAGGCTCATCATCGAGGGGGAATACTGGGGGTACGGCGACTGCGAGGCCAACGTCGGCGGTGCGGGCGAGATAACCGATACTGGTGCCTTTGCGGACGTGCAAGTTGGAGATACGGTTATCGTTTTCGACCTTAACGGGGCTGGCGGCCTTTGTCAGAATTACCAGAAGGGCGTGGTTGATGATATTACCAATATCCCGAACAGAATCGGCACGACGCTGACCGTCACGCCTTCTACCAACTGGAAGTACGCCTGGATGAGGACGGAAATAAGCGGCAGCGACGACGGCGTTACCAGGGTCAGGACGGACAATTGGGACATCCAGGGAGTGAACAACGTCGCCATCAAGGGCTTCCTCAACACCTTCTCGCTCATGCGTATCACCCGCTCCAAGCGCATATCCTGCTGGGCCAACTATTTTGCCCACACTGCCAACGGTATTGGCTACGGCATCGAGTTTAATTTGCACTCCGATGGCGTCGTCTATTACCTGGGCGTTGACGGGTCTGCCGTAGCTGGCACGCCCCACCAGTTGTACTGCGGCTATCATTCCTGGATTACAGCCTTCTACTGCGGCCTATCAGGCCATGCCGGCGGCCACGGCATCTGTCTCGCCACCGACACCGCCGAAATACTCATCGAATATTCTTACTTCCCGGCTGGCGACTGGGCTTTACAGGCGGAGAACAACTCCCAGGTCTGGGCCGTCAAGTGTACGATTACAAATGGCGTCGCTACCGGAGCAAGAGTATTGGATGATTCGATAGTTAGGTTCACATCAGGCACAAATAATGCTCTTGCGGTATCCAACCTGACAGAGGGCTCACAATACGTGACGAATTAAGATAGGTTTATGTCAAATCACGATTACACACAGGACGATGCTTTCCGGGGGCTCAGTTCGTATGACTTTGCCAGGCTGCTTATTGCGTGTCTTGGCTCCACGGATTCTCCCGGCGTGGTCCTCCTGGCCAAGAAGAGCGACGGCCACTATGGGGGGACGTTGGGATAGAGGTCTCCCGGCCTGATGGCGGCAGCATGGCAAATAAATTAATCGGAGCTGGGGTGATTTAAGGTGGATTGGACAGGTATAAGCCAGATTTATTATAACCCCGCTCAGGAAGACCCGAGTAACACCTTCCTGGCTGAGGCTGCCAGCACGCTTCGTGATTACCTACAGCAGATGTCGGGGTTGACCTTCAGCGTGGTGACGACCCTGCCGCCTGCACCGGCTATATATTTCGACGTGGACCCGGTTCTCCTTGCCGCGAACAATGACGAGGCCTTCCAGATTGTGATTGACAGCGCCGCTGGCATAAGTATAACCGGTAAGACCGCTTACGCCGTGCGTAATGGGGTCTTCGACCTACTAGAAACACTCGGGGTAAGGTGGTTCTATGGCAACGAGGATTGGACTATTGTACCCGATATCCTGGAGCCATTAGCAGACGGCACGGTAACGAAGCAGCCTGATTACATCTGGAGGCTGTTCTGGGCGGGTGGTGGTGCTAACGTAGATGCCAATAACTGGCTGAAGCGAAACCGCCTCTACGGCCAGAAATGGTACAGGACAGGTGAGAACTATCGCTATATATATCCTGCCAGTCATTACACGGCTAACCCTGATGGCTTTACCCACGACCCCACGTTGGGTAGCTGGCAGCTCAATGGCTACAACTCAGACGTCATCGCGGCAGCCGTCTCCTATGTCCGTAATTTGGTTGCGATGGGTCCGGTGATGCCTTCAGACCTCGCTATGGGCGGGCCATGGCCCGGCGGCCGGCTTGAATTCGGTGCCATCCCCATAACACCTAACGACGGTCAACTCAGTTCCTGGCAGCCCATGTTCACCACAGACCAGGAAGCGAGCGACTCAAACTACAACCTTATGAACGAGGTGCTGAAAGACCTGGCCACTGATTATCCAGATGTCCATCTCACCTGTTACAGCTACACAGCTACGGATGTTCCTCCTAGCATAGCCCTTGACCATCCGGATAAGATGATTGTTTTCCAGGTCCAGGATTATGGTGGGAGCGCCATGCGCGACGGACTGTCGGCAGCGGGGCTAAAGCTCGGGATTTATCGCTACTTTAACTGGCTCTGGTCCCATGACCTCCCCGACTACCACCGGGGTGTAATACAGCTCCTTAAAGACCGCTATGCCCAGTACGGGGCTCAGTTCTTCTTGATGGAAGGCCAGCCGTGCTTCGGCTGTGAGGGACTGACCCAATGGATAATGAGTAAGGTATTCTGGGATACGAACTTGGATGAGACTGCCCTTGCCGAGGACTTCTACAAAAATGCCTTTGGTGTGGCTTCTCCTACCATGGCCGAATATTTTAACAGTTGGACCACGGCTGACTACTACACACTTTTCAACTATCTATCGCGGGCTATGGCTCTTGCGGCAGAGGATGAACCCGTCCTGGAGCGCATTCGGCAGCAGATGTATTTCACATATTTTTACTGGAAATACAACCTCATCGGCCTAGCCAATCTTTCCCAGACGGAGTTGGAGCGGCTCTACTGGCTGCTCTCAAAAATTCAGAATCTGAACCTTGTCACTATATTATCAGACAGACCTGCCGTCGCCTCATCTCTGAAGAGCCGGTTCCCAGATGCCTACCCCGACGATGCAGCCGTCAGCGCCCTGGCCGACCCGACCCATACCAAGCCAACACCCGAGGAGGCCGATGCGCTATTTGCCGAAGCCGCCAACCGGCCTACTCCAGACGACAACTTCGATGATAACGAACTAGATTTAGCCAGGTGGTCGAAGATACATCAGCTATATTCTTCAGGCGCTGAGGTAAATGGCCGCTACGAGATGTATGGGGCTTTGGGTGCAAACATAGCAGAGGGAATTGTCACAGCCTCGGCCTATGACCTCACACGCGCCAACATCAGTGCTGACATCAGCGACTTCTACAACTACCGTTCCTACCTGCTTATTTCTCCGGTAAAAGTAACGGGAAGCTGGGTAGGTAATGTGCAACCACAGAATGGGGCCAATGATTACATCGCTATCTACAAGTATTTGGGGTACGATGGCGGGCACCAAGTCAAGCATACCATCGTGGAGAGTAAGGTGGGTGGAGTGGTCACCCAGCTTGCGAATGTTCCCTGGGCTGGGGACGTCAGTAATTTGAAAATATCCATCGAGAACGGGGTGGTGAGTTTCTACGAGAATGACACCCTGCTCTACCAGGGGCCTTACACTCTCTCGACCTACCAGTGTTATGTCCACCTCTACACACAATGTAGATCCGGCGTTTATGGCTCTAGCACTGAACCTGATTATGTGGACAACTTTATCCTGAAGAATGGCACCCCGTTCTTCACCCTCAACATATGGGTAAACGGGAACGGGACGACCGACCCCGAACCCGGCAGTCACGCTCTTCCTCCAGGTACCGAAGAGTTGATTCAGGCGATACCAGACCCCGGCTGGTATCTTGACCACTGGGCCGGGGCTTATAACGGTACCGATGATCGCTTTAACCTTACCGTGGATAGCGATATGGACCTGGTCGCAACCTTCCTGCCTATC
This sequence comes from uncultured Anaerolineales bacterium, assembly GCA_964439175.1. GTDB lineage: Bacteria > Chloroflexota > Anaerolineae > 4572-78 > NAK82 > CAYTNQ01. Next base: position 23,973 of record CAYTNQ010000048.1, read on the forward strand.
GACCAGCCGCCGCCAACCGTCTACTACACCGTTACGGTAACGGCGGAACCTGGCGGCACTACGTCGCCGGTGCCGCAACAATACACGCTGGCTGAAGGTGAGAAGATTACCGTGGAGGCAATCCCTGATGAAGGCTATGAATTCCTCCACTGGGAAGGCGACATTATCAACGAGGAAAAGTTAATCGAAATTCAACCCACCGCGGATATGACCGTCACGGCAGTGTTTCAACAGAAAGCACCTACCCCACCTCCAACAGGAAGCGCAAAATATGTTGTTAGTGCGGTGGCGATACTCGGTGTTATAACAGCAGTTTTGAAAGGAGTCAGGCATTGAAGATTTTGGTGATTCAGTTCCCAGATTCACAGGACGTCCAAATCAAGAAGGGGATGAAGACGGTGACCGTGACTTCCGGGACCGTATCGGCCAGCGGCGGGGAAGTGCTCGCTTATGCAGAAGTCGAGGACCCGACGCCGGCAATCGCTCCCCACACCCATAACGTAAGCGGTGCGGTAACGGGAGAGACCAGCCAGCCTAATACGGGATAGGGGTTGTGATGAAAAAAGGAGCCAAAGTATTTTTGGGCCTCGGGCTTGGCGCCGTTGTGCTCTATGCGGTAGGGAGATCTAGGGGACAGCCGCCACCGCCACCACCTCCAGGAGCTGGATGGGTGGTGGGAATCGGTGACACGACTGCCCCACATTCTAACCAGTCGAACACTATATGGTTGTGGCCCGAGCGGGCCCACGATGGCGATGACACCACAGTTGCAAGACTTGGGGATGCGACAAACGGATGGTGGGTCTATAACAGTTGGACACCCTACCTGATTATCCAGTTCCCACCAACCATGGCATCGGGGGTGAGGTTCAACGGGATAGAGTGCGTTGACGCTGGGGCGCTGGCAGTACATCCGGCACGAATTACTGTAGAGGTATCTCCAGATGGGGTCAACTGGACACTCGTTTATGATGGCTCCCCCACACCCAATGTCTTTATCGAGCCATCTTTCTCCGAACAGGAAGTGCAATACGCCCGCTATGCGGCCTATTGCACCGGGACTTATGCAGCCAATTTGGCCTACTTGAACGAGCTCCAGATTTACGGTAGTCTTTTATAAAAGACAAGGGAAGGAATAGTTGGAAAGTGGTGCAAATAGGCAATGACATCATCGTGATTGTCGTCAATGCCTTCGCGGTCGGCGTGGGTTACGCGACAATACGGCTGGAAGTTAAGCATCTCAATAAACAAATGAAAGGCCTCGGCAACGGCGAGAATGGTAATGGGGTCATCGGCAAATTGCGTAAAGACCTAAAGGAAGATATCGCCGATATCAATGGCGAACTTAAAGACGATGATCACGGCCTTATCGCATTAAAGAATGGCATCAACAAGTTCGAGGTTAATTGTGCCGGCTGCAAAACACAGCTTACTGACAGAATAGGTGCAGTCGAGAAGCAAGCCGTCAAGAACGAGACCAGTATCGACAAAAATCGTGATGATATAGGCAAATTGCGTAAGCGATAGTGTATATTGTTAAATCTACGTGTTCTGAACCTCATTCAGAATCTTCGTAAAATCATCATCACTCCTGGAAGCGAGGGCCACCAGCCAAGCCGCCAATAAGAGAGCATCCTCTCTCGACATCCAGGCAGCTCTCATTGGTAACCCCACTACGATCTGATCTCCCTGAGCTCCAACGAGCCATTTGTTCTCGGGCATATTAACCTCCTTATAGTAGTTTTGGCTCTTTGACGACCTCTCTGGCTTTCCAACCGACTTGAAACCATATAATCCTCCCGGCTTTTTATAAAGTGCGGGCGGGAAGACTGCCTGCTTTAGCTGGCAGATGAAAGCCCG
>CAYTNQ010000049.1:0-25586 GCA_964439175.1 uncultured Anaerolineales bacterium
CGCGCGTGGTACCGGCGTTGTTGACCAGGATGTCCAGGCCGCCAAAGGTGCTGATCGTCTCTTTGATGAGACGCTGCGCGTCAGCGCTCTGGCTGACGTCGGCCTGGATGACGACAGCTTCGCCACCGGCCTCGCGGATCCGAGCGGCAACTGCCTCAATTGCTCCCGCGCTGTCACGATGATTGAGGACGACCCGAGCACCCTGGGCGGCGAGCCGTTGGGCAATGCCGGCTCCAATACCGCGCGATGCACCGGTAACCAGGGCCACTTTTCCATTCAGGTCGATCATACGTCTTCCTCTCTGCGCCGAACCTGGATGTGAGCCAGATCTTCCAGCACCGTCACCACGGCTGAGGTGTCCAATTCACCCCGATCCGCAGCTATCATAGCCGTATACAGTTCGCGTACGGCGCCCGTAACGGGCAGCGATACCTGATAAGTTTTGCCGGCGTCGAGCACAATGTTGAGGTCCTTATACTGCATGCGAGCTTTAAAGCCTGGCCCCAAATCGCGGCGTAAAATCTGGGGAGCACGCACCTCCAACGCCCAACAGCGGGCTGCGCCGCCTCGAATGGCTTCAACCACCCGTCCCACGTCGGCCCCGGCTTTGGCAGCCAGTACCAGTGCCTCGCCCATGGCGGCCATAGTTCCGGCGACCACAATTTGATTGCAGGCTTTGGCAACCTGGCCCATGCCGTTGCCACCCACGTGCACAATGTTCTTGCCCATAGCCTGGAATAGCGGCAGGCAGTCCAGGAAGACCGCCTCGTCGCCGCCGACCATAATGGACAGGGACCCCTGCCGGGCGCCGATGTCGCCGCCGCTGACGGGCGCATCCAGCCAGCGAATGCCTCGCTCAGCCAAGTTGTCGGCGATACGGACGGCGGCCGCGGGGGCAATGGTGCTCATGTCAATCAGCGTCAGGCCGGGGCGTCCCCCCTGGATGATGCCATCCGGCCCGAGGGCTACCCGCTCCACGTCGGGCGAGTCGGGCAGGCAAGTGATGACCACGTCTACCTGGGCGGCGACCTGTTTAGGCGACGTCGCCGGGGTGGCTCCCTCGGCGACCAGTTCGTCCACCGGGCCACGACTGCGATTGTGGACAGTAAGGGGATAGCCCGCCTGCATCAAATTGCGGGCCATCGGTTTGCCCATCAACCCCAGGCCGATGAATCCCACACGTTTCATGATCCCTGCCCCCTTTTACTCATGACCCACGACCAGTGCCTGAACGCCATCCAAAGTCCCACAAGCCAGCGCCCTGGCGCTCTTGTCGATGCGCCGGGTGAGCCCGGTCAGCACGTCCTTGGGACCGATTTCGATGAAATCGGTCACGCCGTGGGCCAGCATGTACTCAACTGACTCGGTCCAGCGCACCGAGGAGGTGAGTTGGGCCAGCATTTCGTGGCGAATATGCTCTACCGTCTGCATGGGACGGGCGGTGATGTTGGCCACAATGGGCACCTGAGGTGGCTGGATGGGCGTGGCCTGGACCGCCTGACGAAACTCGTCGGCAATGACAGCCATGAGGGGTGAATGGGCCGCGATGCTGACTGCGAGCCGCACCACACGCCGGGCACCGGCAGCCCGGGCCATTTCCATAGCCGCCTCCAAAGCCAGATTGTCGCCCGAAATAACGACCTGGCCGGGGGAGTTGTAATTGGCCACCTGCACCACCCGGTCAGTTTTATGGCTGGCGCGGCGGCAGATGTCGGCCACCGTCTCGTCGTCCAGCTTGAGGATGGCGGCCATACCGCCCGGACCCCGCTCGCCCGCCTCTTTCATCAAGCGACCGCGCTCGCGCACCAGGCGCAACCCATCAGCGAAAGTCAGCGCGCCAGAGGCCACCAAGGCACTGTATTCGCCCAGACTGTGGCCGGCGGTGAAGCCGGGAGACACCGACCATCCTTCGCTTTGCAAGGCGCGCAGGGTGGCAATGCTGGCCACAAAAATGGCCGGTTGGGTGTTGATGGTGTCGTTCAGGGTTGCTTCCGGCCCTTCGAAGCAGAGCGTCGAGAGGGAGAAACCCAACAAGTCATCGGCCTCGGCGAAGGTGTCACGAGCGACAAGGTAGGCATGGGCCAAATCCTGGCCCATACCCAACACTTGGGATCCCTGACCGGGAAACAGGAGTGCGATCATTTCGGTCATAGGCTCGGCCTCTCAGCCTATCAGAGTGTGGGGCTAGCCTGCCCCATGGCTTCTCAGACACAATAATGGCCGTGTATGGCTTGTATACTGGTGCCCCTTGCGGGGTACAGGTCGCCGGACACGGCCCGCTAACTGTGACTACTCAGCCTCCCACAGATTCAGGCAAACGCCAAAACAGAGTCCGTCGCTACACTCGGCAATTCAGAGGCACACTGCCCACTTAATGCAACCCGCGGGAGGCTGGGCAGTGACCTCATGGGCATATCTATGACGGCTGCTCTTCAACTTCGATGACTTCGATTCCTTTATACGTACCGCAATAAGAGCATACGTGATGGGCAAGCTTCAGCGTATGGCATTGGGGGCAGGGAACCATCGCCCCCATTTTCAGGCGCAGGTAGTGCGCACGACGGCGGTCACGACGGACTTTGGATATTTTTCGCTTTGGCAGGGCACCCACGATCCGGCGTCTCCTTTCGATTTGACTTGGGTGTGGTACAAATGAGCTAATCCAGGCCTGACAGGTTTTTGAAAGATGCCAGGTCTTCATAGAGCAGCACCCCTAGGTACGGGGTGCTGTCAGATCAGGCGGTCATTATACATCACGGTCAGACAGCAGTCAACTTAGAGACTAATCGAACGACAATTTTTCTAGCCCTCCTACGCTCTCCGGGAAGCGGGGGTGGTGCGAATGGGTAAACTGGTAAATGGGTAAATGGGTAAATGGGTAAACTGGTAAATTGGTGATATAGGCCCCGGGGCGCAAGGCGCTTGCAAAGGCACCTGACCGGTGTTAAAATCGGGGCATGATGGAGCCACAGGCGCCTCGGGTGGGGCGGAAGCCGGCAAATAGGGAGCCAGCCAGGCTGCTAACTCAAATCGTGCAGTTGTTGCGAAAGATGGGTATGCCTGCCTACCTGGTAGGCGGGGCGGTGCGCGACTGCCTGCTGAACATGGGCCAGGCGTGTGAGGGTGTAGGGGCAGGGTCACCCCGCCCCTACGACCTGGATTTTGCCGTGGCGGGGGATGGCTTGGGTATCGCCCGGCGGATCGCGGATGCGCTGGGGGCGGCCTTTTACCCCCTCGACGCCGAACGCGACGTGGGGCGGGCTGTATTCAGCGGGAGCCAGGGGGGGGACGTGCGGATCGTGGACGTGGCGCGCTTCCAGGGGCCGGACCTGATGGCCGACCTGGCCGGACGCGATTTCACGGTCAACGCCATGGCGCTGGACGTGACCCGCGATCCCTTTGTTCTCATCGATCCGTATGGGGGCCAGACAGATCTGGAGGCGCGGCGGCTGCGGGCCGTCTCGGATCAGGCCCTGCGCGACGACCCGGTGCGGGGGCTGCGCGCCGTGCGCCAGGCGGCCGAGCTGGGGTTTGAGATCGAGCCGCGCACGCAGCACCTGATCCGGGATGCCGTGCCCGGCCTGGGGGGTGTGTCGGCCGAGCGTAGGCGCGACGAGTTGGCCAAGATCCTCTCGCTTCCGGGCGTCACGGCATCGCTGCGGCAACTGGATGCGCTGGAGCTGCTGGCCGAAGTCTTCCCTGGGGTCACGGCGCTAAAAGATGTACCCCAAACCAGCCCCCATCGCTGGGACGCCTACGAGCACACCCTGCAAACCGTGGCCGCATTGGAGTCCTTGCTGCCCCTGGACGGCTCTGCCCTGGATGCGGAATTACCCTTTCCCGACCAGGTGACCCACCACCTGGCGCAAGAAGTTACCGGCGGCCACAGCCGGCGGCTGCTGCTGACGCTGGCAGCCCTGCTGCACGACGTGGGCAAGCAGGGCACGGCCATGGTTGAACCGGATGGACGGGTGCGCTTCATCGGCCACGAAAAGGTGGGCGCAGCCATGGCGGCCGAGGCTATGCGGGGGCTGCGTTTTGCTACGGATGCGAGACGACTGGTCGAGACCATCGTCCGCCACCATCTGCGGCCGCTGCAACTGGCGTGGCAAGGGACAGTTAGCAAGCGCGCCATCTATCGCTTTTTCCGCGGTGTAGGCGATGCGGGCGTGGAGGTAGCACTGCTGGCCCTGGCCGACCACCGCGCTACCGCCGGCCCGGACGCGGACGACGAGCAGTATCCGGCCCTACTGGAGACAGTGGGAGCCCTCTTAGACGCTTACTTCAACCAGCAAGGGACGGTGGTGACACCGCTTCCCCTGCTCACCGGTCGAGACCTGATCCGCCAATTTGGGCTCAGGGAGGGGCCAGAGGTCGGACGACTGTTGGCTGCGCTGCGCGAGGCACAGGCGATGGGCCAGGTGACGGATCGCGAGCAGGCAGAGGGATGGGTGAGGCGGAGGATCAGGGGGAGAGCGTGAAGCGGGGAGCGTGGAGCGTAGAGCGGGGGGATTGGTAGATTGGTAGGTTGGTAGATTGGTAGGTTGGTAGGTTGGTAGATTGGTAGGTTGGTAGATTGGTAGATTGGTAGGTTGGTAGATTGGTAGATTGGGAAATTGAGAATTGGTGGAATGGGGAATGGAGATTTGTGAGTTTCCTGATTCCCTGATTTGCTGACTCGCTGATTCGCTGACTCCCCCAGGAGGCTACGTGGAAATTCAGGTTGCGGTGGCAAAGGTCGCCAAGTACGCGACGGGCGAAAGCGGCGACACGGTGGAAATGATTGAGCGGCCGCAGGGCGGTCTCAGCTTTGTGGTGGTGGATGGGCAACGCTCGGGGCGCTCGGCCAAGGCAATTTCGAACCTGGTGGCGCGTAAGGCCATTTCGCTGCTGGCCGAAGGGGTACGCGACGGCGCAGCCGCGCGCGCCGCGCACGACTCGCTGTACACCTATCGGGGTGGCAAGGTGCAGGCTACCCTCAACATTCTGTCGGTGGACATGGTGAGCCGCACGATTGTGCTGTCGCGCAACAGTCATTGCCCCATTTTGATCGTCACCGACGAAGGGCTGCGCATTTTGGAGGAAGTATCGCGCCCGGTGGGAGTATATCGCGGCACCAAGCCACTGGTGGACGAGCTACCTTTGCAGGCGCCGACCACGGTGGTGCTTTTCACGGACGGCCTGATGGATGCCGGCCAGCGCTATGGGGAGTCGCTGGACATAGCGGGCGCCGTGCAGGCCTTGTGCGACGACCAGGCGTGCAGCGCCCAGGCCATCGCCGACCAACTGCTGGCCCAGGCGCTGCAGCTCGACAAGGGCCGGGCCGGGGACGACATCACCGTCCTAGCGCTCACCGTGCGCGCCTGCCGCCGGCAAGATGAGGCCGATGCCTTCGCGGGGGTAGACGTGCGGCGCCTGTCGCTGACGTTTCCATTGCCATTGGTGACGGGACGCTAGCGGTCAACGAGTGTATTTCAGTTTGGAGACGGACCTCTCCCCCAGCCCCTCCCCTGGTAGGGGAGGGGAGCAATTCCGACCTAACCGGCGCCGCAAATGAGGCTGACTGGCCTGATACTTGCTACTGAATAACAGGCATTTGCCGTGAACCAGAAACCATCAGCCCCTAGCCCCCAGCCCCGTGTGGCGGTGGTGGGACCCGACGCCGCCGGGAAGTCAGAGCTGGTGCAGCGACTGCGGGCGCTGGGCTATGACGCTCGTCACTGTGCGCAGGAGCATTCGTATGTGCGCGATATGTGGCGGCGGCTGTCCCGGCCCGATTTTTTGATTTACCTGGACGCGCAGTTGGAGACCATCGCCCGGCGGCGGGACATTGACTGGGGACAGGAACGCCTAGACCAACTCAACGCCCGCCTGGCCCACGCCCGCGCCCACTGCGACCTCTACCTGCCAACGGATGATCTGGAGCTGCCAGAGGTGGTAGAGCGAGTGTGCGCGGTGCTGGCGGCGGCGGGCCTCGTCCCGCTACCGGGCATTGTCCCGCCGATGGACGAGGAGACGGCAGCCGCTGACCACCAGCCGTAGGCCATTGGGCTTTCTCTGATTCTGCGACTTCCCTCTTACTTTCCTCAGGACAATTGAATCGGGTGTGACTAAAATTAGTTGGGAACATCCTTGCGAAGATTCCCTGGCCCGCTGGCGCAAGCCAGGGCGGGCTGAATCTTCGCAAGGATCATATTGCGGACAGGACAATCTGGCAGATTGTCCTACTTTTTTGTATGGCCCAGTCGCATGACGCGGCGAGGCGGTCACCAAATTTTGCAGCAATTCTCAATTTAAGGTGACAGTCACTTTAATCTGACGTAAAGTCGCTCAATTTCTACCCCGGCCCGCGCGGCGCAGCCGGGGCGGGTGGGCGAGGTTGAGTATTCGGCTAAGTGACTGTCACCTGATCGCCAAATTTAGAATGCTGCAAATTTTTCCACTTGACTTGACAGATACAGAACTATTTTGTATACTTATAACATATCTTAATTCTGAAACGGAATCAACTATGTCCAACCACACACAACTTTCAGCATTTGATCCTTTAGACTACTACATCATTCAGGAACTTCACCACAACGTGCGGGCGGATGCAGCCAAGATCGCGCGGGCTATCGGCGCCAACGAACGAACGGTGCGCAAGCGGATCGAGCATCTCATCAGCCTGGACGCGATACGGCTTACGGCGATCATCAGCCCGAGAGCCTTTGGTTATGTCACCATCGTCGAGGTCTTTCTCGAGGTGGAGCCAGCACATGAGGAGGAAGTGGTGAAACGTTTCCTGGGGATGCAAGAGATCGCCTATATGGCCTACGGAGAAGGCTCGCGAGATATCTCAATTCGGGCACGTTTCAAGGATAACGACGAGATGCGCGAGTTCTTGCGGCGGACACTTCCTTCCATCCCGGGTGTTAAGGTTATGGGTTCTGTGATCGTGCCGCGCGTCCTGCGCGACATAGATGAATGGGTCCCGAAACCTGAAGACTTTGGGGTCGAATCGGGAGGAGAGGGGGATACTCACAACGAATTTAGAATGGACACTACAACGAATTAAGAATAAAACGAATGATAAGGAGGAATGAAAAATGCAAGCTATCGTAAGTCAAATCACCCAATTAGTGGGAGCGTATATCCCCAACCTGGTCGGGGCCTTGCTGATCCTGATTATCGGATGGTTGGTGGCGCTGATCGTGGCGGCCATCGTGCGGGGCGTGCTTCGGCGTACGACCCTGGATGACCGGGTGGCGCGCTGGATTGCCGGAGACGAGGCGGCCAAAGGGGTCGAGGTGGAGCAGTGGGTTGGGAAAGGCGTCTACTATCTGATCATGCTCTTCGTTCTCATCGCCTTCTTCCAGACTCTGGGCCTGACAATTATCACCGAACCCCTCAACCAGCTCCTGGTCCAGGTGTTCCAGTATGCGCCCCAGTTACTGGGAGCGGGGCTGCTGCTGCTACTGGCCTGGATCATCGCCAGCGCCTTGAGACTCTTGATCACGCGCGGGCTGACGGCTGCCAGGCTGGATGAGCGCCTGGGGAGTGGGGCCGGCGTGGAGGAGGAGCGGGTTCCCTTGACCAAATCACTGGCGGATGCGGTCTACTGGCTGGTGTTCCTGCTCTTTCTGCCGGCCATCCTGACGGCTCTGAATCTGGGAGGACTGCTGGGTCCGGTTCAGAGTATGGTGAATGAGGTGCTGGCCTTCTTGCCCAATCTCTTTGCGGCGGGCCTGATTCTGGCCATCGGCTGGTTCGTGGCGCGCATTGTGCAGCGCATCGTGACCAACCTGCTGGCGGCGGTGGGCAGCGACCGGCTGAGCGAGCGGGTCGGACTGGCGCCGGTGCTGGGCAAGCAACAGTTGTCGGGGCTGCTGGGTTTGATTGTCTACATCCTGATCCTGATCCCGGTGCTGATTGCCGCCCTCAATGCGTTGGCGCTGGAAGCGGTCACCCAGCCAGCCAGCAACATGCTGAATACGATCTTGGGGGCCTTCCCGGACATCTTTGCCGCCGGCCTGGTGCTGGTGATCGCCTACGTCGTGGGGCGGGTGGTGGCCGGGTTGATCAGCAACCTGCTGACGGGCGTTGGGTTCAACGCCATCCTGGCGCGGCTGGGACTGGGCAGGGAGCCGGCCGAAGGGGAGCGGACGCCCTCGGAAATCGTGGGCTACCTGGTGCTGGTGGCGATTATGCTTTTCGCCACGATCGAAGCCACCCAACTGCTGGGCTTCACCTTGTTGGCCGAGCTGGTATCGGAGTTTACCGTGTTCGCGGGCCAGATCATCCTGGGGCTGATCATCTTCGCCATCGGCCTGTACCTGTCTAACCTGGCGGCAAGGACGATCCAGGCCAGCCGGGCAGCGCAGGCCGGGCTGCTGGCCATGGCGGCCAGGGTCTCCATCCTAGCGCTGGCGGGGGCGATGGCACTGCGGCAGATGGGTCTGGCGAACGAGATCATCAACCTGGCCTTTGGCCTGTTACTAGGGGCTATCGCGGTGGCCGCGGCGCTGGCCTTTGGCCTGGGAGGGCGAGACATCGCAAGCCGACAGTTGGAAGGCTGGCTGCATTCAGTGAAGTCTGAGGAATCTTGAGGTTGGAAGGGGGGAAGGGTGGTGGATTGGTAGATTGGTAGAGAGAGTACCCACGCACGCACGAGTATTGTGGTTAAGGCTAAGGTTAAGGTAGGTACCCAGCGTAGGCACAGGTATTGCAGGAGAATCAAGTATCCCCCTCTGGCTAGAGCTTCTGCGAAAAGGACGCACGCTCACGCTGGATCACGGAGGGCGAACGGTCCCCTTATACCAATCCTTCCCGCACGGCGTGCACCGTCGCCTCGACGCGCGAGGCGACGCCCAGCTTGGTATATATACCATCCAGGTGCTTTTCCACTGTCTTAATACTGATGCCCAGGGACACCGCGATTTCCTGGTTTGTTCTGCCATTCGCCACCAGCCGCAGCACATCCAGCTCCCGGTTCGTCAGCCCGGCCCGGTCGATCCCCTCGTTTTGATGCCACTCAACCACCTGGGCAGCCACACGCCGGCTGAACCACCCTTCCTCCCCCCGTGCGACACTGCGCACCGCCTCAATGATATCTTCGGCCGCTTCTTCCTTCGTCAGGTAGCCAGCCGCGCCGGAAGATAGCAGGGCCTGGATATAGTACCAGTCGTCATAGGCGCTCAAGGCCAGGATGCGCACCCGCGAATTCGCCGCGCGCAAGCGCCGGGCAGCCTCCACGCCGGTCAATTCCGGCATCTCCATGTCCAGCAATAGAACGTGCGGTTCCAGCTCTTCGGCCAGCCGGAGCGCTTCCGCACCATCGTTTGCCTCGCCCACGACGGTAATGTCAGGCTCTTTCTCGAGCCGGTTCCGAATCCCATCACGCAGCATCGGATGGTCGTCAGCGAGAACAATACGTATGTCTGCCATCCTTTAGTTCTCCGTTTCTCGATGGTTGGGGTATGGTGCAGTTACCCGTACCACTGTTCCTTCGCCTGGCGCAGATTCGACCTTTAGACGCCCACCAATGGCCTCTGCTCGCTCGAAAGCGCCCACAACTCCCAGATGCCCACCTCGTGCCAGGTTAATCCACCGTCCCGGCACTTCGAACCCACCTCCAGGCACTTGTCCACCAGCCATTGCTCCTTGGGATAGAGGCGGTCGGCAGGCAGGGACGGAATAACGCCGATGCTGGTTTCCTCGTCGCGCCAGGGGGCGTTGGGCCAGGCCAAAGTAGTTTGCAGATACTCCGCCATCAGTGACCGGTCTTCTTGAGCCGCTACCAGCAGATCCTGGCTGAGCCGCCCGTAAACCTCCGCTTGGTCTGCCCCTTTCCCATCACCCCGGATCATCTCCAGGACTACCGGCTGCTCCCGGTATGGGGGTAGCTCGAATCCCAGGTCTTCCAGGGTTAAGAAGACAGTGCTGCGTAAGAGCAACGGCACCAGTGCTGGTGAGATGCCCGGGCGTTCCACTACGTGAGTCGAGCGCCGCCGCTTGCCGCTATACACCCCGTACTCGTCGTCCTCGCGGTCGGTTTCCGAGCCCTTGAGCAATCGCTCCAAAACGCCGTAAAGACTGGCGAATCGCTGGCCTTCATTCCAGGCGAACTCGGACCGGATGCGGCCATCCAGGCGATGCAAGAGGTAGAAGAGCGAGGTGGCCATACCCCCAAAGAGTGTCCCGGTCAGGCACAGCGTACGCGGGCAGGCGGAGACCAGAGTGGCAAACGCATAGCCCCGATCCGTGCTCTGCCCCTTCATCTCGTGCACTTCATCCACAATGGCCAGTTGAAAGCGGCCAGGATAGCGACGACGGATGTACTCGGCGATGGGGTAACGCACCGGCGGGGGTGGCAACAGGTTCCCGAACCCGTCGCGTCTGGGTTTGATCCAGTGACCCCGCCAGCTTTGGTACAGCGGTTCGCCGCATTCCTCCATCACCCAGCGGCCATGAACGCCCTCACTCTCGGGCTCGGCTTGCCAGCGCCGGACCCGGTTGTCACACTTGCGCTTGCGAGCGGTGAAGTACTCGATCTCGGTGATCGGATAGGTGGGCTTGCCTGCTTCGTCGCGGTGGTAGAGGATCCCGCCGCAGCGCGGGCAGGCGAAGGTGTCCGGCCGCTGTAGCTCCTCGGTGCCATCCTCGTGGGTGACGACTACGGGGCAGCGACCGCGTTGCCTGACCACCCCGGCAGTCCAGCCGCTCCCCAGCTTGAGCATCTCACTGGAGACCACGGCCACACACAGGGTGCGGGGATCGAGTCGTTGGTACTGCCTGAAGTAGGCGTCCACGTCGCGACAGCGACGCAGAACCATTCCCCGGGCCATGGGCACCACCTCGGCAATCTCCCTAGGCCACTTCTCCACCAGGTGCGGCGGGCAGACGACGATCACCGGAAACCGCTCCCTGGGAGAGAGCAGTTTCTTGAGCACGTCGGCAGTGCTGATACTGATGCTGGTCTTGCCCGTGCCCATCGTGGCCTGCAGGATGGCGAAATCCGCCCCGGCGAGGAAGCGGCGGGTCAGGGCGGCCACCACCTGGCGTTGGGCCTCAAACAGCCCGGTGCGGGCACGCCCAGGCAGGCGGCGGTACCGGCTATGGGAGTTAAGGATCTCCTCGATCCGGCCCAGGCCTGCGTAGGTCATATCGTGCAAGGGCTCGAATTCCTCGATGATCCTGGCTGCCAGCACGTCCTGCCATTCGGTCAGCCAGGCGCGCAGCTCTGCCTCGTCCTTGAGGATGGTGAGGTCACCGTCCTCCAGATCGAGCACGGTGATCGAGGTCTGGAACCTGTCCAACTGGCGCCTGACTTCGTTTTCCCGGTCCTGCTCGGTGGTGACATCCTCCTGGACCTTGCGCAACCGGCCTTTGACCAGGAAGCGCTTTCCCCCAGAGCGGGCGATGCTCGTGTTGTTGAGCAGCCCGGCCGCCAGGGCCATAGCGATGTGTCCGCGGCGCAGCGGCATCAGTGGCTTGACAGCCTGCATCGTATCGGCAGGAGTCATCGCATCGATCCAGGCCCGGCTGTGCCAGACACCGGCCTCCAAGGCCTCGGCCAGGGCCTCCCTGGGATCCACCTCGGCCGAGCGAAAGTAGAAATGGGTTTCAGGCATGGGTGGGATCAGGTATGGATCCTCAGTCTCCGGCGGGAGTTCAGGCAATGGGGTGTTCTTGGCCTGGGCGATGGCCAACGCGGCCCGATCGTCGCGTTGCGGGGTGCGGCGCTTGATAGCAAAGATTACCACCTGGCGGAAGGGATCGTAACTTACGCCTGGGAAGCGATACACCCGGACCTGGTTGAAGTAGGTCGCCAGGCGAGCGGCGATATGAGGGGTGATCCGGCCCTGGGGGATGATGTAGATCAGCACTCCCCCGGCCATCAGCCACTCCTGGGTCTCCCGCAGGAAGGCCAGCTCTAAGCGCTTACCCGCCCGGTCGTCGTGATCGTAGGGCGGGTTGAGAAAGAGGACGCTGACTCCGGCCTGCTTTCCTTTAGGCAGCCGGTGAGCCGCGTAGTCTCCCTGGCGGACGTGGTCGAGCTTGTTTTTCGCTTCCTCGGCTCGTTCTGCATCGAGTTCGATACCGTAGGTCCGGCCGCCGAGCGCCTGAGCCAGGCTCTTGAGCGCCGTGCCCTCTCCACAACAAGGATCCAACCATCTAAAGTCTCCTTCCGGAGGCTGGAGGTGACCAGCGATCAGCGCGGTGACCTCGACCGGTGTTGGGTAGTACCCGGCCTTTTTTACACTTTCCAGTCTTGACATGGGAATCTCCTTTCCTTATCTTTAATCTTTCACAGTTTGATCTGGCCATCTTGGATACCGCCGGCGATGATCTCGGCCCAGGTTTCATCTGGCTTCACCGCCCAGCAATAGGTGCCCTGGCTCTGGCAAGGAGTGACGAGTTGATGACGCACTCCCTGCCGCCAGAGGTAGGCAGCCCATCCGGGCTGGGAGGGATATGGCAGACAATGATTCCACTGGCTCCAAAACCGGCGCAGTGGCGGATCTGCGCTTTCACTCAAAACATAGAAGAGTCGATCCGGTAAGTTGCTCTGGGTGGCCTGGCTATGCACGATCACCGTGTGACCCCAGTCGGTATCCGGCAACCGCACGTTGAAGGTCTGGTATTTGGTCTCCTCATCCGTTGGCAGACGCCGGAGCCGGGTTTCATCGGGCAATTGCAAGGCCTGGTGGTCCATAAAGGCCGCCCAGACGGCCTTGACCGCGGTCACCCGTCCGATGAGCGAGATATAGACAGTGTACCCGTCGTGGATGGCATAGCCGGTGCAGTAGGCAGAGAGCCCGCCCCAGTAGACCAGCACCAGCCACGTATCGCCCGTGACGCCGGGCAGGTCTTTCTGAGGCATGGGGTCTCTCCTTTCGTGGAAAATAAAAAAAGCGACAAGGGCCTCTCTCCTTGTCGTTTTACTTTAGTGAGACTATTCAACTGTTAAGGTGCTAACAGCTATCAAAGGAATGTAGCTGCAACGTCTCTTGGGTCACACGCCTTGTGACCCAAACCAAACGCATAGATTGTCCGGCCGGGCAGTCCGGGCTTGTCCCAAGCTGTATGATAGATGCTTCCCGCCTCTCCTGGGCCAGGTTCTTGGCCGGTGTCGGGTCGCGCGCAAGAGACGGATCGTCTATTGCATAACCCTGAGAAGCGGGGAACAACGGGGAACAAAAAGTGTCAGTCGTGTTTCAACAGACTGCCTCTTTTATCTAAAGGTAATACCCGGGAGTCACCCGGTCAAGGCTCGTCGGGGGGATGCTCGGGGGCAGAACGCAGGTCGGGATTGAAGTCAAGGGCGGCGGAGCGAAGTGGAGTCGTCCGAAGGATCGAAGTGTTAGCGGAGACCCTTGACCGAATGAGCAGGCCAGATGCTCACAAAATCAGGGGGCCAACTGGCCCCCTGTTAATTGCGCTCAAGCGGATGGTTGGCCTGCTGCAACTGTTTATTGATCGAGTCTAACCTGAAGCTAAAGGTGAGGATAAAAGGATGGTGAACTGTGTAACCCTGTTGTTCAAGGAAGTCACCAACTATCTTGTATTCCATTAAAGATAGGTCTCAAAAGTCTGGTATTCAGCTTCCGACTTCCAACTTCGGAGGCTTGACCGGAGATTGGCTATCCCCTGCATTGTGCTTCTTCTAAGAGTGTCTTTGATACAGCTGTGTTCGAGGACAGAGGGCTAGACAAATTGATGACAAATCAACACCTAAGAAGCATCCTGGGCAGGAGGTAACAGAGCATCAAAAAAGGGTTACTCTAGGAGCGGCATTTTCTTGGTACAGAAGACTTACCTTCAGAGTCTGTTGTCAGATACAATTCAGTTTTAGCCTCTCAGCCCGGATTACCTGGCGGATCTGCCGGTAGGCTGCAACAAGCGTTTGGTGAAATGGTAGATGAGTTGCAGGCGTGGCGAGAGCAGCATGCGGAGGCGAGCTTTGATGAGATAGCGGCTCAGGTGACGCCGCGACGGCGGTCGCTGATGGGTGAATTGTTGGCGGCGTTAGCGCGCCAGCCGGGGACTGGGTTAGTGCCGGAAGGGCTGGCGTGTGAGCAGTGCGGCCAAGCGCTGGAGTACAAGGGCGAGCCAGCCCGGGATGGAGCATTATTTAGAAGGGGAGATAGAACTCAAGCGGGCCTACTACTACTGTCCCCGGTGTGAAGCGGGGATTTCTCCCCCTGGATGAGCAACTCCGGTTAGGGGCACATAGCTGGACGCCCGCGACTATCCGAGAAGTGGTGGCTTTGGGTAGCGAAATCGCTTCCTATCGGCGGGCAGCCAAGCGGTTTGTGGCATTGACCAAGGTGCCGCTGTCGAAGAGTAGTCTGGGACGCTTGGTGAAGGAGTATGGGGGTCAGGTGGTGGCTCAACAATCGGCAGAGGCGGAAGCGACCGTCAAAGCGCCGGAAAGAGGGGAAGAGATCGTCTGGCGTCAGCTCCCCGAGCCCGACAGTGAGGTCATGGCCATTTCTCTGGATGGGGTCCTAATTAACATCCAGGGAGAAGGCTGGAAAGAAGTCAAAGTGGTCAGTATCTCGGCCGTCGAAGTGGACATTCCGTTGGAGCGGGACGAAGAGAAAGGGGTACGGCTCACGCATCACAGCTATCGGGCCGGGCTATGGGATGCCAAGACCTTTGCCAAGCAGCAATGGGCGGAAGCGTGTCGGCATGGGCTGGAGAAAACCAAGCAGATTGTCAGCCTTAACGACGGGGCGCCCTGGATTTGGCTGATCGTCGCTATGTGCTATGCGCCGTCCGAGAGATCATTGATTGGTAGCACCTGATCCAGAAGGTATGGGAGGCGGCGAATAACTTGTTTGGCCAGGGAGAACCTCAGGCCACGGCCTGGGTCGAAAAGGCCAAGGGGCTGTTGTGGACCAGCCAATTACGGACCCTGGTGCACGAAGTCAGACAGGTGTGCCCACGGGGTGAGTCGCTGCCGGACAAGGTGGCGACCCTCGTGCACTACATCTTCCACCATCGACGCCGAATGGACTATGCTGCGTATCGCCAGGCTGGCTATCCCATTGGAAGTGGCACGGTCGAATCGGGGTGCAAGGTAGTCGTCCAGGAATGCATGAAGCAAGCTGGTATACGGTGGAGCCGGGATGGGGCTCAGGCCATGTTGGCCCTGTGCAGCGTCTTACTGAGTGAGCAATGGGATGAGACCTGGGCGACCTTGTTTCAGGTCCCAATATCCGCCTAATTTTCGGGACACATGCTTGGGTGAATGGCAACTTGACAAAGATGAGAAATCATGGCATAATTCACTTAGTGAACCAATGGTTCACTAAGTGAACCGTAAATTGACGCATTAAGGGGCAGGCGATAGCAATGACAGTGAAGGCCATCAAGGCTGGAAAACTGATTGACGGGACGGGCGCCAAACCCTTCTACAGACCCCTACTTATCGTTGAGGATGGCAGGATCAAGGCGGTTGGCAGACAGGGGGAAACCTCAATCCCTACGGATGCCGAGACTATTGACCTCGGAGACAGCATCATCCTGCCCGGTCTTATGGAGGCTCACTGCCATCTGTCAAGGGACGGCGAGCCTGATTTCATGATTCCTATGATCCGCGAGCTAGTCACTCTTCGTGCCCTTAAGGCCTACGCATATGCTAGAAGGGATCTGGAGGCAGGCTATACTACCGTACGCACGGCAGGCGACGTGGGCTATGTAGATATCGCCCTCAAGCAGGCTGTGACTTTGGGTTTGGTGATTGGGCCGCGCATTCTGGCCGCAGGCAAGGTTCTTTGTGTGACAGGTGGCCATCGCGACGGTTACTTTGCCCCGGGTATGAAATACGAGGGTATGGCTATCATCGTAGACGGACCGGAGGCTGTGCGCCGAGCCTCCCGGGAACTGATCAAGAGAGGTGTTGATTGGGTCAAGTTGATAGCAACCGGCGGGGTGGTCTCCCCGACCGAACCCGATGCTCAGCAGATGACCTATGAGGAGATGAAAGCTGCCTGTGACACTGCTAAGAGTCTGGGCAAACGAACAGCAGCCCATGCTCACGGAGCCAAAGGGGCTAAGGCTGCCATCCAGGCTGGCATCAACTCCATTGAACACGGCAAGTATCTAGACGATGAGGCCATCCGGATGATGGTGGACAACGGTGTGTACTATGTTCCCACGCTGTGCGCAACCCACAATGTCATCGCCTTCGGCAAAGAAGTGGGTGTTCCCGAGTTTGCGATTGAGAAATCGAAGGAAGGCCATGAGTCTCATCTCCGCAACTTCGCTAAGGCAGTTGAGGCTGGGGTCAAGATTGCTGCTGCTTCAGATGCCGGTGGAACCTGCGTCTACCATGGCCAAAATGCCAAGGAGCTTGAGTTGATGGTTCAGGCCGGTATGGATGAAATGGCTGCAATCCAATCTGCCACCCAGGTGGCTGCCGAGTTGTTGGGCCTAGAGGACCGAATTGGCACCCTCGAAATGGGCAAAATCGCAGACCTGATCGCCGTGGAGAAAGATCCTCTCCAAGATATCTCCGCCCTCAAAGATGTAAGCTTTGTTATGCAAGGCGGCCACATAATCAAACAGCAGTCCAGCTTATGAAGAGGATCAGAAGTGTCAAACGAGCGGTAGAGGTACTGGACTTCTTGAGCCAGGCCGACCGCCCTGCCGGTTTATCAGAAATTAGTCGGGCCTTAGGGACCGATAAGGCCACCGTCTACCGTATATTGCTCACCTTGGAGGATCTCCAGCTAGTGACCAAACGGGACCAAAGGTATTGGCTGGGCCTCAAGGTATTCCAGTTGGGAAGCGCCTACTTGCGCCAGTTGGACATCCGGGGAGAAGCGCACCACCATATGGAGAGGCTCAGGGCACTCACCCATGAAACCGTGTCATTGTGCATTTCGGTTGACGATTATCGCACCTATGTGGAGGTTCTGGAGAGTCCTCATGAGGTTCGCTCAAGCCTGGAGACTGGTAAGCCAGCACCGCTTCATTGTGGAGCGACAGGCAAAGCTATACTGGCCTACATGCCCTCAGCGAAGATTGAAGAGGTGATTGAGAATACTGGTCTGCCACGTTTGACACCTAACACCATTGTTGACCCTCAGGAGCTGAAGATAGAGCTTCAGAAGATTCGGGCACAAGGTTTCGCCATTAGCTTTGAGGAGCGGATGCCTGGAGGGAATGGCATCGCTGCTCCCATCCTGGACCGAGAGGGAAATGTTATCGCTGATATCGGTATCACTGGGCCGTGCACGCGCTTCGGCGAAGAGGAAATGATGTGTTGTGTGGTGCCCCTGAAGCAGGCCTGTTTAGAGTTGTCTCTAGCTCGGGGGTACGAGCCAGACAAGGACGAAGCAGATTCGCTATAGGCGGAGGAGGGACAGTCTGCGGGTCGAGAATGAAAGAGTGCGGTAGAAGCCAGGTCTCAGTCTTGATCGAGATCAGTTTGGGTTGAGAAATGAACCTTAAGAACTGAAGCGGAGACGAACTCAATCATGCTTGCCCATACTGGATTCTTGAGCCAAATGACGGTCTGTTTCTGGCTGAAGCCAATACAGGCCTGTAGACTTTGGTCATCGAGTGTCCCCCTTTGAGAACTAAGTCCTACGGTCTGATTGGGTGCCCCGGCCTTCAATGGAGCGGCGTCCTTGGCCAATCAGCCCTCAGCCCTGCCGATGGAGCCGAGACATGCTGGCGCCTGCGCGTATTGCGGTTTTAGGAGAGTCGTGCGAGGGCAGATGTTGATCCCCAATGAGCACGGTGGTCACGCCGATATAGCCGCGACCAACGCCTGATCAGTCAGGTTTGGCAAGGAGGCTTAAACTTGCCCGTTCGGTCCGCGCGAACTGCCCAAATGTCGCCGGGGCACCCGGCTTACGCAGGTAAACCCTAACTGTATTTTATGAAAGGAGGTGATGCGTCAGATCTGATTCTTTATGCCCTCTGCCTTCAATTTCTGGCTCGCAGGGCAAGGTACAGTGCTTTGTGGCAAAGTGTTGTCTCTACTGTTCACTGGCTGCAGTTTGACAGGAGGAGGAAATGAAATGTTGTCCAAACTAACTACCTTCTTGTTGCTTTCCTTAGCAGTTCTGTTAAGTTTGCTGGCAGCGCAATGTGGCGCGCCCCCCACACCTGAGAGGATCGTCGAAAAGGTGGTTGAAACGGTCATCGTCGAGAAGGAGGTTGAGGGCGAGCCCGTCACCGTAGTCGAAACCGTCGAAGTTGAAAAGGAAGTAGTCAAGGAAGTGGTGGTCACGGCGACGCCGGTCCCGAAGCCAAAAGTCCTGGTCGTGGCGCAGAATTCAGATCCCCTAACGCTGGATCCCACAATCTCCACCGGCGTGGAGACCGCCAACGCCAACCTTCACATCTTCGACGGGCTGGTACGCATGAACGCGCAGATGGAGTTGGAGCCTATGCTGGCCACCTCATGGGAGGCCCTTGATCCTAGCACATACAAGCTGAATCTGCGCAAAGGTGTCAAGTTCCACGACGGAAGCGACTTCACGGCTGAGGACGTCAAGTTCACCATCGAGCGTATTCTAGATGAAGAGGTCAATTCGGGCCTCCGCACTTACATCGCGTACATCGATTCCGTAGAGATCGTCGACGACTACACAGTAGTGTTGCACTGCAGTCAGCCGTTCGTAACGCTCATGAAGCAGATGGCCCGTGGGGTGCTCATCGTACCCAAGAATACCTTCGAGAAGATGGGTGCCGAGGAGTTTGCTACCAATCCTGTGGGTACGGGTCCCTTTAAGTTCGTGGATTGGGTGAAGGATCAGCAGCTTGTCCTGGACGCCAACACTGATTATTGGGGAGGAGCGCCCAAGGTGGACAGGGTGATCATCCGGCCTATCGGGGAGCCTTCCACCCGGCTGGCGGCTCTGCTGACGGGAGAGGTAGACATCGTGCCCGGCCTGCCCTTGGATCAACTCGACATCGTGAGGGCGAGTGAGACGGCTCGTGTGGAAACCGCGGAAGGCCTAACTCAACAATTCTTGGCGCTGAACACCTTCAAGCCTCCCTTTGATGACATCCGCGTCAGGCGGGCGGTCAACTACGCCATCGATAAAGAGAGTATTCTCAACAACCTTCTATTGGGGGACGGTGCAATCAACACCGACCCCTACGCCCCACTTTCCTTTGGCCACAATCCAGATTCAGAGGCCTATCCCTACGACCCGAATCAGGCTAAGGCGCTTCTGGCCGAGGCCGGGTACCCGGATGGAATCGATATTACTCTCGTGTACCAGACTGGCTCCCGCATCTCTGGTGCTGACGATCTAATCGTCCAGGCCATAGCGGAACAGCTGAGGGCGGTGGGCATCCGGACGACGTTGGTGCCTCTGGAGCGAGCGGAATACGTGCAAGTACTGCTGCGGGAAGGCTCTATGGAACACATGGCACTCTCAAGCTGTCGCGATGCTTTAGGGGATGCCGATTTCTGCATTGGCCTGTGGTATGATCCGAACCGCCGCTCCTGGTACTACAATACTCCAGAACTCACCGAATTGATTCAAGAAGAGCTGAGCCTTGTTGATCCCAGCGAGCGTCTAAAGAAATTATATGAGATCGGCAAGTACATCTACGACGACGCGGGGATTGGTTTCCTGATCACGCCGAATCTGTACTTCGGCGTCAGCAGCCGCGTGGAAGGCTTCGAGGCGCGCGGCGACCGGCTCCTTTGGGTCTATACCTGCTCTATCAAGGACTGAAACAGCCTCGCATATGATGACGATTCGCCTAGTAGCCAGGGTAGGGGGAGGCCAAGGCCTGTGCCTCCCCCGCTACTTCAGTTGCTCGCAGTACTTTCTACGCACGGGTGTGGAGTCCTATGACACGATACCTCATCAGACGGCTGATCTATGGCTTGGTGAGCATCTTCGCTGTTCTGAGCCTGGTCTTCTTTCTCATGTTCCTTTCTGGGGATCCAGTGATGCTCATGGTCCCGGACGCCACGCCTGACCAAGTGGAGCAACTCAGGCATGCAATGGGACTTGATCAGCCCCTCCACATACAATACATAAAGTATATGGGCCGCGCCCTAAGAGGTGACTTCGGTAGATCCTTTACTCATCACCTACCAGCTCTCCCAATTGCCGCTGAGCGATTGAGAGCGACCACCACGTTGGCGGTGGCTGCTATGGTGGTAGCGGTCATCACGGGCTTGCCTCTGGGCATCGCCTCGGCCATCAAGAGAGGTTCAGGTCTGGATAAGGTCGGCACCTTGCTCGTACTACTGGGCCAGTCCATGCCCATTTTCTGGACCGGCATCGTCTTCATTATGCTTTTCGCAGTGCGGCTGAGGTGGCTTCCCACTTCAGGATATGGTACTGTCCGCCATATGGTTATGCCTGCCTTGACCTTGGGCGTGTTCTCCACGGCCCGTATTGCGCGGGTGATGCGGGGAAGTATGCTGGAAGTCCTAGGTGAGGACTACGTGCGAACAGCCAGGTCCAAGGGCTTGAGCGAATTGATGGTGATCAGTAAACACTGCCTGAAAAACGCCCTCATTCCAGTAGTCACCGTGCTGGGTTTGCGCTTCAGCGAAACCTTCGGCGGCAGTGTTGTCATTGAGACCATCTTCGCCTGGCCTGGTATAGGCAGTGTGATCCTGCTCGCCGTCTATCGGAGGGATTTCCCGCTCATGCAGGCGGCCATCTTCATCGTCAGCCTGGTAGTCATCGCCAGTAACTTGGCCGTGGATGTCGCATACAGTTACCTGGACCCCAGGATTCGCTATGACTAGGTCCCCAGAAACACCGGCAACGGAGACTTACCATTCAGGTAGTACCTGGGCAGTACGGCCTGGGCTGTCTCAGAGGGCAAGAAGCAAGTCCTACTTCCCTCCCATTTTGGCTGCGCTGTTGAGGGACTGGAGCGGCACATTGGGTTTAGTCCTCATGCTGATATTTATCCTCACGGCGTTCTTTGCTCCCCGGCTGGCTCCTCAAGATCCTCTGGTTCAGGACTTGGCCCAGCGACTGCAACCGCCAGTCTGGATGCCTGGGGGCTCCGCACACTACATTCTAGGTACGGACCAGCTAGGCAGAGACATTCTGAGCAGGATCATTTACGGGTCGCGCATTTCGTTGACGGTGGGTGTGATGTCTGTGGTCATAGGGGTGGTGGTAGGTATTACGACAGGCCTACTGGCAGGTTACTACAAAGGTGCTGTGGACACCCTCATCAGCCGTCTGGTCGACGTGCAGCTTTCTGTCCCTCTGATCTTACTGGTCCTAGCTTTGATGGCCGTCACCGGCCCCGGCCTATCCAAAGTGATCATCGTTCTGGGCCTGACCAGTTGGGTGTTCTACGCTCGGGTGGAACGAGGAGAGGCGCTACGGGTGTCCAACTTGCCTTTCATTGAGGCCGCCCGGTCGGCAGGATGCGGGGAGATACGCATCCTACTGCGGCATATCCTGCCCAACACTTTGTCTCCTGTGATGGTCATCGCGGCCCTGGAGATAGGCCGCAGGATCATCACCGAAGCCACCCTTAGTTTCCTAGGGGTGGGGGTGCCCCCACCAACTCCTTCTTGGGGCCGCATGATCAGCGAAGGACGTGATGTCCTGGTCGTGGCCTGGTGGGTGCCGACTTTCCCAGGGATCGCTATCACCCTTACCGTGATTGGTGCCTCGCTCCTGGGCGATTTCTTGAGGGACTACTTTGACCCCCGTGTGAGGAAAGCACGGCAATGAACTTGTCCAAAATATGAAACGAGCAGGGCTAGCAGTCACGACAACCGTGATAGCGCCGCAGTGGTCGGGTGGAATCGAATACAGGCTACCATTACCTATCTGGTTCTCGGGATTCATATTGTCTTGATCATACGGTTCTTGGATGTTTGGGCAATGACCTGCGATATATTCACGATCATTTTCTCAGCGTGATCTGAGAAGGACGATCTAAACGTGACCCTAATCACCGAACAACTCGCCAGTTACCTCACTGATTTTGCCTATCAGGATATGTCGAAGCAGGTGGTAAACACGGCCAAGCATTGTGTTTTGGACTCGGTGGGCTGCATGATGGGCGGAGCTCAGATGCCATCCAGTCAAGCTTTGCTCCAGTTGTTGCAGAGGTGGGGAGGTAACGACCAAGCTTTAGTGGTCGGCACGGAACTGCGACTGTCCACACCCTGGGCCACCTATGCCAACGCCTATCTGGCCAACGTCTTGGACTTTGATGACACTTATGTGGGCATGGGCCATCCAGGAGCGACTATCGTACCGACAGCTATTACTATGGCGGATGCACTGGGTGTTCCTGGCCCCTCCCTGCTGGCAGCAATAGTGGCCGGCTACGAGGTATCACTTAGGGTGGGGAGAGCCTTACGCTCCCCCACTTCCATAGAGAAGGTGGTGGGCCACGCAACTTGGGGCATTTTTGGTGCTGTAGCCGTGGTTGGCAAGCTCCTCGGTCTCGGTCACCATCAAATGACACAGGCTTTGGCGCTGGCAGCGGTCAATGCCCCTGTGCCAGCTGTCAGGAAATCTGGTCGAAAAGAAAGGCCTTATACCTGGATCAAGAACAACTACGGATGGGCAGCTCTAGGCGGACTGATGGCTGCACAGATGGCCGCTGAGGGTTTTCGTGGAAACCTGACTATCTTGGATGGTGACACTGGTTTTTTGCGCATGGTCGGTTCCGACTGCTGTCGCTGGGAAGTCTTCACCGAAGGGCTAGGCGAACGATATATGATTCAGGAGATATCTTTCAAGCCTTACCCTGCCTGCCGGCGTACCCACTCCACAATCTACGCCATCGAATGTATCATGTCCGATCACCACATCGACCCCTGCACCATCCGACGTATCACAGTGGACACCGATCAAGATGTAGTCAGGGATTTTATGGTCTACGATCCGGTGGACATCATTGACGCCCAGTTCAGCCTACCCTATGTAGTCGCCATGGCCGCTCTCGGCTATGCGCCAGGGTTGGACTGGGCCAGGCCTGAGAATCTGGGCAATCCCAGGGTCCAGGATATGATGCGCAAGGTTCGGGCGCGGGATGTTTTTGGCTTCAAGAGGAGGGCAGAGTCGGGCTGGCAAGTTAGAGTGGCCATAGAGACGCACGATGGCAAAACCTTTGAAGACTCTATCCCCCGGCCTCCGGGTGATCCGAGCCTTCCCTTGCCCTACGAACAGCTCGCGGCTAAGTTCAAGGGCCTGTGTAAGCCCAGCTTAGGAAAGAGAGTAGGAGACGCCCTCAGAACCATCGAAAAACTGGAGGCGGAGCACGACAGCGATTGGATCTCTCGTGTGCTGGGAAAATCATCGCGCATTGAAGGAGGATGATCTATGAGCCCTGTATCTAGCATCGCAATTCTAGGTGGAGGGAATGGAGCGTTCGCCGCAGCTGCTGATCTGAAACTAAAGGGCTTTCGTATCCATCTCTGCGAGGTACCTGAACTCGCTGAGAACATCCGCGACGTGCGTGAAAGAGGAGGCATTGAGCTGGAGACAATCGGTATGCCAGACGTATCATCCGGGTTCGCCCCGCTGGACAGTATCGGCACAGACCCACAGGAGGCCCTAAGAGATGCTCAAGTCGTCCTAGTTGTTGTCCCCGCTTTTGCCCACCAGCGTTTTGCGGCATTCTTCGCACCCTATGTACGCCAGGATCAGACCATTGTTTTCACGCCGGGTGGCTTCGGTGGCTCTCTTGAACTGGCCAGGGTTTTGGTCGAGATGGGGGTTGAACATCTCCCTTCCTTGGTGGAAACCGAGTGCCTCCCCTACTCAGGGTTCAAGAAAACGCCGACATCGGTTCAAGTCAGCGGCTCTAAACGGGGTTTGAAGATTGCTGCCTTTCCCGGACGGGATGGAGAAAAAGTATTGGCTACGGTGCAAGAATTGTATCCTACCGTACAACTGATCAGCAATATCTTGGAAACGGGCCTGCGTAATGGGAATATGATTGCTCACCCCCCCGTCATGTTGCTTAATGCAGGGCGGATCGAGTCTGGACAGAGGTTCCGATTCTACTGGGAAGGCATCACACCGTCTGTGGGCCAAGTTATTGAGCAGATGGAAAGGGAACGCATGCGTGTGGGCCAGGCTGTTGGCCTAACTCTTACCCCAATGCGGGAGGTATTCTTGGGTTGGTACAGTCGCCAAGGAGCACATGGCGAGACCCTCTCT
Source organism: uncultured Anaerolineales bacterium (assembly GCA_964439175.1). Classification (GTDB taxonomy): domain Bacteria; phylum Chloroflexota; class Anaerolineae; order 4572-78; family NAK82; genus CAYTNQ01. Next base: position 24,129 of record CAYTNQ010000049.1, read on the forward strand.
GAGGTATTGTCAACAAACCCTGTCTATGAGATTGATTGGGCACCAGACACCTTGGAGCACCGCTTCATTGTAGAGGACATCCCTTATGGTCTGGTCCCTATGGAAACCTTGGGCCGACTGGCCGGGGCTTCCACATCAGTCACTAGCTCCCTAATTGACCTGGGTTCTACTATGCGGGGTAGAAACCTGCGCCAAGAGGGCCGGGATCTGATCCGGTTGGGACTTAGTTATCAGAGCCCGCTGGATATAATGCAATTTGTACAAGCGGGAGAGTGAAAATCAACCGCAATATCTTTTTAGGAGGATTATACAATGAGTTCTCAAAAGTTTGCTGTTCTAGGAGCAGGCAATGCCGCGCACGCCGTGGCAGGTCACCTTGCCCAGAAGGGCTACGAGGTCAACATGTTTTCCCGTTGGGACAAGGAGCTGGACCCTATCAGGGAGAAAGGTGGCATCGAGCTGGAGGGCTATCTTGAGGGACTAGGGAAGCCGGCCCTGTTGACCGACCGAATAGGTGAGGCGCTAGAAGGCGCTGACATCGTCATGGTCGTGGTGCCTGCCTTTGCTCACGCATACGTGGCTGAAGCCAGCGCTCCCTACCTCCAAGATGGTCAGCTTGTCTTGCTGCAACCTGGCCATTTCGCTGGTAGTCTGGAGTTCGCCCAGGTATTAAAGGAGCAAGGATGTAAGGCTGATGTACTTCTGGCCGAATCGGCTTCGAGTCTTTACTCCTGTCGACTATGGGGCCCAGCGCTGGTACACGTCCGTACAATTAAAAAACAGGTAGCGGTTGCTGCCCTGCCCGCCAAACGGATACAGGAAGTGGTCAAGCGCTTAGCGGAGCCCTTCGATACTGCATTTGTTCCTGCCGCCGATATCTTGACGACGGGACTCGGCCAGAGTGCCTCACATGTTTATCACGTGCCAGTGACGTTATTTAGCTTCGCGCGCGTGGAGCGGGCAGAGGATTGGCCGTTTTGGCAGGGAGTCACTCCGATGGTAGCTAGATATTTGGAGCAGATGGATGAGGAGCGGATGCAGTTAGCCAAGACTCTGGACATCGAAGCCATCTCTTTCAAAGATTTCATCGCCCAGTCCTATGGTGTCGTAACAGACAGTCTTATGGAATCAATCCACAAAGGTTACTCGCGGGGTGAGGGATCACGGGCGCCAACAGATCCTAACCATCGCTTTATGACGGAGGACATCCCCTATAATGCTGTACCTATAGCAGCACTGGGCCAGATGCTCGGCGTAGATATGCCGGCTACGACGGCAATAATTGACACCGCGTGCGTTCTGTATGAGGCTAATTTCTGGCAGGAAGGACGGACTATGGAGAAGCTCGGCCTGTCCGGACTATCAGCCAGGTCAATCAAGCAACTGGTTAGTGAAAGTCTCTAGGTATCCGTTCAGTTGGTTAAAAGCCATTGTGCGTGACAAGTGCCAAAGGTCCAG
>CAYTNQ010000050.1:0-25495 GCA_964439175.1 uncultured Anaerolineales bacterium
AACCGCAGAGTCGCCCACGCCGGAGGTGACGCCAACTCCTGCCGGTCCGCCGCCGGTTCCTCACAGCTTGGAGGGACGCGAAAATTGTCTGGAATGCCACACCTCGCCTGAAGCTACTACGGTGCTTGAAGGGGGGCCACCGGCTATCCCGCACCCGCTCATTGGACGTGAGAATTGCCTGGCCTGCCACCAGGAAGGAATCGGTGGCGCGCCCCAGATTCCTGAAGATCACGCCGGCCGCACCAGCGACGTTTGTCAGGCCTGCCATCAGCCGACTCAGGTCCCGGCTGCACCCACTCCGACCCCTTCGACTGAGCCGGTTCCAACCCCTATCGCCTATCCCCGGGCTGACGGAGTTAACACATGTTTCGATTGTCACTCGAGTCTGGGGGGCAAACAGGCTGAGATCGCTGCTCAGTGGCAGCGTAGCATCCACGCCGAACGTGACGTGACTTGCGCCGATTGCCATGGTGGCAATCCTGCAGCCAGTACCGTGGACGAGGCGATGTCGCCCGCCGCTGGCTACATCGGCGCGCCGGCCAAAGCCGATATCCCCGCAGTGTGCGCCAGTTGTCACTCCGATGTCACCCGTATGCGTCAGTATGATCTATCTACCGATCAGTACGCTCAATACAAGCAAAGTATCCATGGCATTCGCCTGGCTGAAGGCGATACCAATGTAGCCACCTGCTTCGATTGCCACGGAGGGCATCAGATACTTAAAGCCAACGACCCGGCCTCTACGGTTTATCCGGCTAACGTGCCGGGTATGTGCGCCAGTTGTCATGCCGATAAGGATCTGATGGCTCCCTACGGCATTCCCACCAATCAGTATGATCTCTACCAGCAAAGTGTCCATGGCATTGCCCTCCTCAATAATCAGGACTTTAGGGCACCCACTTGCGCCACGTGTCATGGAACCCACGGCGCTGCTCCACCTGGCTTCGCGGAAGTGGCTAACGTCTGCGGTAGCTGTCACACGGCAACTCAAGACTATTACTTGAAGAGTTCGCATGCCAAAGCGGGTGAGGCGGGCCCCAAATGTGTCACCTGTCACGGGCGATACGATGTGGGCGAGCCAAGCGAAGCGCTCTATCTGGGCGCGGAGCCTCGGCATTGTGGTACTTGCCATACTCCCGACAGTGCGCCCGGACAGGTTGCCCAATCCCTATATGACACGGTTACGAACGCGGCCCAGGCCTACGATGAGGCTGAGGCTGCTGTCCAGGAAGCCCGGGGGCTGGGTATGCTGGTCGCGCCGCTGGAGGGGAGGTTACGTGAGGCTAATACCAACCTCATCACCGCCCGCGCCGCCCAACACACCCTTGACCTCAACACCATACATGAGGAAACTGATAATGCCCTGGCTATCACCGACGAGGTGAAAACCAGCGCGGATGCTGCTGTTGCCGAGAGCATCTTCCGTCGCCAGGCGATGGTCGTGGCAGTGGCGGTCATTGCTTTGGTCATTGTGGCCCTCTTCCTGCTCAAGCGGGAGCTTGACCGCCGAATGGACGAAGAGTCCTAAGCTGTTCGACTTTACCTGCCGCGGTAAAGCTGGGGGGTAGACCGCGATACAGGGGCCTCCGGATGGGAACTTCCAAGCTGGAGGCCCCTGGGATTCCTGGCTATTATAATACCCGCAGGTTCTCCCTGGGCCGCCCCAGCCCGCCCCGGCGGTCGGGCCGGGGGGGCAGGCCTTCGAGGAAGCCCTATCCCTACGACGTGGCCTTATTTGAGTGGTACTGGCTTCAGGTCTCAAATACAGAGTGGGCGTTAGTGACGTTTGTCATATGCCGATTGTGATAAATATCACTATCTAAAAACAGATATGCATTATATTGTTTGGATAAGACTACCTGTACGATAAGAGGTTTCGATCACAACATAGTAAAGGGACCAGATTAGGCATTAGAGCCCCCGCTAAAGGGGGGAGATGGACAATGTCCACCATCCGGCTGATACTGGTTGATGATCACGAAATTGTGCGGGTTGGGTTGCGTATGTTACTTCAAGCGCAGCCCGATATTGAAATTGTGGCTGAAGCCAGCTCGGGCGAAGAGGCGATTGAACTGGCGCAAAGGCATCAACCCGATGTGATCTTGATGGACGTAACGATGGCAGGAATGAATGGGATGGAGGCTACCCGCCAACTTAAAGCTTGTTGTCCTTTGGCAGCCGTCCTGGCCTTAACCATTCACGAAGAAGAGGATTATTTCTTTCAGATGCTCCAGGCGGGTGCGTCGGGTTACGTTCCGAAACGAGTCGCTGCTGACGAATTGATCCGAGCTATCCATACGGTGTTTGAAGGAAAGTTTTTTTTGCATTCCTCGGTAGCCGCTGCGCTGGTGAAAGATTTCTTGCAGCATGGTAGCGCAACGTCAGATATGGAACTCTCCAGTCTTACGGAACGAGAGCGAGAGGTGCTGACCCTGATTGCCAGGGGGTTGGCCAACAAGCAAATTGCCCAGCAACTAGATATCAGCCCCAAAACAGTTGCTCGTCATCGGGATAATATCGCGAAAAAACTTAACCTATCCAGCCGCGCCGAATTGACACGATACGCAATTCAAAAAGGACTGGTCAGCTTTTCTAATCACCCTTGACAGAGTATTAGTTCACTCTGCTTGCCGAACCGGCCTTAAACAAAGATTGCGAAAGAAGACCCCGAAGATATCGGGGTCTTCTCAATTTGGGTGTGTTCGGATTTCGGAGCGAACCCTCTCGCAGGTTTTGACCGAACGAGCTGCGATTTTTAGCAGCACCCTGCCTCGTATAGTTTAATCGTCATCATTGCTGCCCCTATCCTCTCCGTGGCCACTGTCGTTGCCGCCATTGTGGTCACTGTGGTCATCGTTGCTGCTAACATTATCCTCGTTAGCGTTGTCGTCACGCTCGTGGAGGTCGGCGCTGGTGTCGTTGCTATTTTCATTGGTGTTGTCGTTGATAATTGTAGCGTTGTCGTTGGTATTGGCAATATTGTCGTTAGCATTCTCTTCATCATCAGGGTTGAGGTCGTTTTCATTGCCTACATTGTCATTTCCATTAACAACGTTGTCGTTGGCATTGCTGCTCTCATCAGGGTTGAGGTCGTTTTCATTGGCAGCATTGTCGTTTCCATTAACAACGTTGTCGTTGGTATTGGAAACGTTGTCGTTGGTATTGGAAACGTTGTCGTTAGCATTGCTGCTATCGTCATTGTTGAGGTCGTTTTCGTTGGCAGCATTGTCGTTTCCATTAACAACGTTGTCGTTGGTGTTGTTCTCACCATCGCTATCATCGCCACTGTCATTGGCATTAGCGTTGACGTTTAGGTTGTCGATGACATTATCATTGGTGTTGGCGTCGTTTCCGTTGTTGTCATTAACGTTAGCCTCGTTATCCTCATTGACGTTGGTGTTGGTGTTCTCGACGCTGACGTTGCTGTTGACGCCATCTTCGACTTCATTGATGTTACCGCTGTCGTCGTTGGCGTTGGTGCTGACGTCGTTGGTAATGCCATTGTTATTGAAGGCGTCGTCGTTGTCCCCGATGGCACTCCCGCTATCATTGAGGGCATTGTTATTCTCTTCTCCGATGTGGTCGCTGCCGGCACTACTGGTGCCAGTAGGCAGGGGCACATTAATGCCGCCCTGTGTATCTTCGGGGCTGCAGGCTGTCATTCCCATAGCAAGTAGCATAGCCAGGACTACAAGGGCGTCAAGAAATTTAGACTTTATCATCTTTTGCCTCCTATTCTGAGATGGGGATTCTAAGTGGTTATATCAGGTATGTTGAGAAAGACTAGATGGCCGATTCACGTTTGAAATTGTTATTTTCTCTCTATTTGCCTCCTCATTACTTCTGAGCTTTCTCGGAAAGCCCTGTGTAATCTAAGTGCCTGGCCTGACGGAACACGGACCACGCAACACGTTCGTAGTGCGTAGTGCGTTTACCTTCAGCCACCACGACCACTTTCCGAGAATTCTCCCTTTGTAGCTGTATCTGCCAGAAGGATCTGAAACACAGCCGCATACTCATCCCGATACACTTCCAGTAAGTTGGGGTCATCACCGGCCTCACGCAAGAATTTTTTGTGATCCAGGTCGGTCATAACGTAGCTGGCACCGAACCTCCGGCTGATGGTCGCCGATGGGCGCTCCACACGGCCCTGGGTGATATCTACCCAGAGGCCATAGAGTTCTGAATCGTGGAGCTGCATGTAGGTGGGGTCTAGACCCAGGGTGTAGGTGTTGTGGGTGTTGTAGAAGAAGAGACGGGGGAAGTCGTCCCAGTCGGTCTGGAAGACCCTGGCACCAGCCGGGGTGTTGGCCTGTAGCCAGGCCGCGGCGTCAGCGTAACGTTGATACGACTTGGAGTCTTGCAGACTTTCGCGCGAGGCATTCAAGTTAAGCCAGAAAGTCGGCAGCAAGATGGCTACCATCAAGCCGCCTACAAGCCGGGTTCGCCAGGTGCGGGTCGATGCCAGATATTGCACGCGGAAGATAGCTTGATCCAGGGGGAGGTCCAGGCTGGCGCACCAGGCCTTCCCTTCCAGCCAGCGCTGGATGAGGGGCGTCCAGGCAAAGGCGGCAAAGATCAAGGCGAAGGGAGGGAAGTATTCCACGAAGTGTCGAGCCTTGAAAAGCATGGCACCAAACAAAACAGATAAGAAGAAGCTGGTTGCTGTTCGCGCTTCTATGCGCTGATCATACAGACCCAAACCGAAGGCCCCGACCAGAAAAGCAATCAGTGCCAGGCCTGAATTCTCTATCAGTTGCGTAGTCTTATAGGGATACCACTCGTTGCCCACTCTGATGGCGGTTGGGTCGGCCAGCTTGGGTGCGATGTGTCGATAGACAAAGGTGAGGTTGTCGGGGAAATAGGGGTTGACGAGCAGACCCAGTCCTATGCCCAGCCCCACGTAGACCAGTGCCCGCCACGCCAGCCGGCCGTCAATCAGCCAGCGCGCGGCAATGTAGGTTCCGGTCACAATCAAAATCAACGGAAACGCGTTGTAAAGCCATACGTAAAGAAAGGCCAGGGGTAGCAACCAGCGATGATTGCCGGTCAGCAGCCAGTGAACTGCCAGCACCAGGACTGCCAGGGACAATGACATTGCCCGGGGCATGCTCATCCGGTAGATGAATGCCTCTGATACTACCAGCAAGCCAAGAGACCATAGGGCGGCATACGGCACCCTCTGGCCGCGCAACAGCCACCAGACAGCCAAAAAGGCAAGGGCTGGAAAGATAACGCTTGCTTCCTTGGCCCCCAGCCGCAAATCACCGAAGGTGAAGGGGATGAGGAGTACGTGGTATAGAAAATGATGGTCAACAAATTCCTCGGCGTTTAAGACGGTGAGCGGCAACCAGTCGAATGTTAGGCGGAGGCCTTCAGTGCGCATCACATAGGCCATCTTGATGTGATAGTAGCCGTCGTTGCCAACCAAACTAGGGGTGGCAAACTGCACAATGGTCAGGCAGGTCACAAACAGAGCGAAAAGACCCGCGCCTGTCAGCAGCGTACCCCATGCGATGTGGGCACTGGCCTGCTGCCATAGCCTGAGCACCGCTACCGGCCATCTCGATTGTAGCGGATTAGCTATCCTGGGCGAAAATCCAGCCGATTTACTAGTCATTTAATCTTTCCTCCCGTGAGCTTGTCTGTATAATATGCCCCCGTCAGAGATTTCTAGTTCACTTGGTGTGGGTTGATGCCCTACATGTCGCAGAAATCGCCAAAAGGTTACGCAGAGGGCTCCTGAATGTCAGGTTGTTTTTGAACAAGTACAGACAATACTTGACATTTGGAGCAGAATTCGCTATGGTACGATGCGTAACTTTCTGGCCGATTCACCGACATGTAAGCATGGGACCGAGATGGATGTTGTGGATACGCAACTCCTAGAACAGGTCAGACGCTTTGACCCTGATGCGCTGCGTACCTTGCACAACCGGTTCTACGAAGCGGTCTATCGTTATGTCCATTTTAAGGTAGGGGATCCCCAGGCCAGCGAGGATCTGGCGAGCGAGGTATTTGTGCGGGTGCTTGAGGCACTTAAGCGGGGCGTGGCGTGGCGCACGACGCCCGATGCCTGGATCTTCGGCATTGCGCGTAATGTCGTGGCCGATTACTACCGACAGCGCAGCCGGCAGGTCGAAGTGGCGCTGGAGGAGCATCTGGTCACGCCAGATGGGAACGACCTGGCTGGATGGGTGATGGCCCTTGAGCGGCAGGAGGCACTGACCCAGGCCATCGCCTTGCTAACTGACGAACAACGCGATGTGATCTTGATGCGGTTTATGGAAGGGCTCAGTATCAGAGACGTGGCTGAGGCATTGAACAAAACCTCCGGGGCTGTAAAGGGTCTACAGTACCGGGCTCTGCGCGCGCTCTCAGAGGCGATGGGGCACCTATCGGGCAAAGACGAGGTAGTCGGGTAGTGCCTATGAGTACGGATATGGATAACCAACCCGGATCTTCCCAAGAGAATACTCTGGCGCAGGCCATCGAACGCCTGACTGCCGGGGAAAGCCTGGACACGATTCTGGCTAGCACCGATGCCGATGCAGCATGGCTGGAGCCATTGCTAACCGCAGCAGCAGCGGTGCATGACCTGCGAGATGCCGTGCCCATTCCCTCGGCCGAGGTCAGCTTGGCTCGCTTCCTGGCACAAGCCGAGCAGATTGCATCTGGAATCCCTTCTGAGCCAGTGCCACGCCCCTGGTGGAAACACTGGGCTGATCGCTTGCGTCTACCGGCCGGCGGCGGCCTGCGGTGGGCATCGGCTGCCATCTCGGTGATATTGCTATCTTTCGCGTTAACATTGGGTGGTGCGCTGTTCCTGGGGTCTCCTACAGCAATGGCTGCCCAAAATGTCCTGCCCGGCCAACTGATTTACCCCGTCAAGCGCTTGGGAGAGGAGATATACCTCTGGTTACCTCAGAGTAGCGAGAGTCGAAGTGCAAAATTTGATGAATACGAAAAGCGACGGGAGGAAGAGGTTCGTTTGTTGCTGGATCGTCGCCTTGAAGCGCGGGTTACCTTCCGGGGCCGGGTGGATGCGCTAGGGGCTAGCCAGGTCATAGTTAATGGCATCTCTTTGCAAGTGGTGGATGATACGCAAATTGAAGGGCCTCTGGCAACTGGTGCGCGGATATTGGTTGAGGCGCGCACTTTGCACAGCGGCGAAATCATCGCCGTTCGTCTTGTGATTGAGCAGCCAGGGCGGACGCCGACAATCCCTTCTCCCACGGCTACACCACGGCCGGCGGCTATACCTACAATGCAGCCTACGGCAACATCGCAGCCTACGGCAACTAACATCCCAACTCCCAGCGCCACACAACCGCCGACCGAGACTGCTACAGCTACTTCCCTGCCAACATTCACTCCAACTGTGGCGCCAACGGAAACTCTTACTCCCTCGCCTACGGCTACCCCTGAGCCAACGGCCACGGCCACACCTACCAACTTGCCTGTCGAGGAGGTGCCTGAGTTGCGAGAGGGTAACACAAACGGGAATGACAACGGCAACGGCAATACCAATGACAAAGATGGCGATGCCAACGATGCTGAGCGTGAGGACGAGGGTGACACGAGTAATGACAACGGCGACGATAATGAAAGCGACGATGAGGCGATGAAAAAGTCCTGGCAGATTTTGACCGCTGAGGTTGTTGCTTGTCGCGCTTGCCCACGATTGGTGGCCTGGCGTGAACAGATGGCACGGGAAAAGCGGCGAGCTTACCTGGATTGGGACTACTGGGGCCGGCCTGTACCTGGATTCGGCGATCCTATGGCACGCCTGTTGATAGTGGGACTGGCGCCGGGCGCTCACGGGTCCAATCGGACTGGCCGTATGTTCACTGGAGATAGCTCGGGCGACACGTTATACGCAGCACTATATCGGGCCGGATTTGCCAACCAACCCGCCGCCCGACGCCAAGGTGATGGCCTGAGACTGGGCGACGCCTTCGTCACTGCCGTCGTTCGCTGCGCGCCGCCGGGCAATCGACCCACGGCCGAAGAGTTGGCTACCTGCCGTCCATTTCTGGCGCGCGAATGGGCGTTAATGCCCCAGGTGCGAGTCATCGTCGCTCTGGGACAAGTGGCCTTCGATGGTTGCTTGCGCTTGTTCTATGACCTGGGATACGAGCTTCCGAGGCTGAAATTCGGCCATGGCCTGCACTATGCGTTTCACCCTTCTTCAACGGGATCCAAGCATCTAATTGCTTCGTATCACCCCAGCCGCCAAAACACACAGACTGGCCGTTTGACCTCTGCTATGCTGGACGATGTTTTTGCCTTGACCAGGTCTTTGTTGGAGGGTTAGAGCTTGGAGATTAGAGGTTGGCTGTTAGAACCGGAGAACCCATCGGCGCGTTATCTGGCGCTGACTGAGTTGCTAGATCGTCCACTCCATGATCCAGACGTAACCTCTGCTCGCGCTGCTATCTCCAGTGCGGACCCTGCCCGCTCCATTCTTGACGCTCAATTCGCTGGCTTTGGTGTTGGTCACGGACCAACCGGCTATTGGGTTAAGCCGGACGTAGGCTACAGCCCCAAATACCGCGCGACCGTGTGGCAAATCATCTTCTTAGCGCAGTTGGGGGTGCCGCCGATTGAGCCGATTCGCCGCGCGGGCGAGTATGTGTTGAATCACAGCCGCCGTACCTCAAAGGGAACCTACCGGTTAACCGAAAAGCGCAGCAAGCGTGATGGTCGCTTTGTGGCCGGCGGGGGAGCTCGCACAGCCGTCAATTGCCTTAACGGAAATTTGCTGTGGGCATTGGGGCGTTTTGGATATGGTGACGATCCCCGTGTTATTGAAGCGCGCGAGGCAACAGCACAGGCCATCGTTGAGCGTGGCTTCGGCTGTTATTACAATGAGAATCTGCCCTGTGCCTGGGGGGACGTGAAAGCCCTGCGTGCCTTTTTAGAGGTGCCATCTGGGGAACGGTCAGCCCCAGTGGAGACGGCTGTCGAGCAGGGAGTCGAGTTCTTGCTCAGTGTTCCGCTATTGGAGGCGACCTATCCCACTCCCAGCCGGGTCAGCAATCGCTGGTTCAAGCTGGGCTTTCCCTTGGGCTACCGTGCCGACCTCTTGGAGGTGATGACCGTGCTGGCGAAGGCCGGATGGGGGCATCATTCCCACGTCCAGGCTGGCACTGAATGGCTACTGGCGAAGCAGGATCAGGCTGGGCGTTGGCCGTTGGAGCAGGTACCTGGGAAAATGTGGGCCAGCTTTGGCCAGGTGGGGCAGCCAAATAAGTGGGTTACCTTGCGCGCGCTGACATTGCTGAGAGCGGTCGGTTGATGCTACACCGGAGATCACCATTGGGGCATGCGACCATCTCCACCATCATCCTCCTCATCGGTGAATTCATCTTCTTCCTCGAACTCACCCTCAGCCATTTCCTGGAACATATAGAACTCGTCTAGCGCAGCTTCGGCGATTTGGCGCGTTTCTTCGTCTTCCGTGGGATCATCGGCAATGTCATCCAGGAGTTGCCAGGCTTCCAGGGAAGCCATATGCCCTAATGCCCAAATCGCCTCGTGCCGTAGACCTTCGTCGGTGGCAGTGCTGGCCAGACGTAGCAGCACAGGGGTCGCTTCGTCCAGAAACAGTTCCCCGGAAGCACGCACCGCTTCAAATTGCAGCCGAGGATCTGGGCTGTCCAGCTCGGCCAGGATGTAAGAGTTCCAACGCATCAGTCCAGAGCGTCCCATCGCAAACAAGGTGCTGACCTTCATATCTAGATGTGGACTGTGGTAAGTCTGTTCCAATAGATTGGCTATCTCTGGATTGGAGGAGAATCCTAAGGCTTCGACGGCAAAGCGCTGTGCGTCCAAGGGTGCAGACGGGTCGCGGGCAATGTCGAGCAGAAAGGCCACGACGCGCTGATAGTCTGCCTCGAGCAGTTCATCTTCGCGCATGACGTCTTCCAGCGTGCCCCAGTCGAAGTCGTAATCGGCCATTTCCCCTTCGTACACGTATCGGCCCATGGTTATAATAGCCCCATTGCGTACCTGTTGGTCTGGGTCGTGCTGCGCTATGTCCATAAGGGGGTCAATCAAAGCTGGGTCGGGGTAATCCCACATGCCTTTGATGGCCAGTCTGCGCACCTCAGGCTCAGGGTCAGAGAGATAAGCCTCGTAAACCGATTGATTGTCGCTGAATGCATCCTCGCTCTCGATGAAGTCCTTCAACAAGGTGATTTTTTCTTCTCTGCTTAACTTGTTGTGTGAGTCAAACATTGCTTTTCTCCTTACCCGCAGGAGGATAAGACATTCCCGGGGGCGCGCTTTGCTGGAGAAGTAACCGCAAACCCCAAGGGCCCAGCTCAGCAGGCCGATTGCCGAGGATGTCCTGCGCTAGCGGAGCCTTAAAACAAGCTGCCCACCCCGAGTACGTAGTCGGTATCCGATGCCGGGAATTGCTACCAGGAAGCGAGGGTTGGACGGGCTAGGCTCAATCTTAGCACGTAGGCCGTCAATAAATGAGGCGACGATCATACGGCTGACTTTACCGGTACCGTAGACGATTTCTGCAATCTCATTAGAAGTCGTGGTGTCGCCACCTTTTTCGTGCATGAACTTCAGAAGATTGATTTCCGAAGAAGAGAGGCGAGCGACAGGTACTTTGCCATTGGCTAACACCAGCCCATCAATCAGATTGACAAATATTGTTTGTGGGGTAATCCGCCCCGATTCTGGCAAATATTGCTTGACCTCATCGGGTAACTCATCTTCGTCCCAGATAACCACTTCGGCCGGCCCAATCCTGACTCGGTCGCCGATTTCCAGGGAGATTTGTTTGTTTGCCGGTACCCTGTTGCCGTTGACGAAGGTGCCATTCGTGCTCTGGCGGTCGACCACGAACAATTCCTGACCGCTAAAGATGAAATCGGCGTGAAAGCGCGATGTGCTTTGTGACTCGATCACCAGGTCACATTCTGGATCGCGTCCGCCGGTAATAGTCATATCAGGCGTCATCCGGCATCGTTGCTTAAGCTGGCCTTCTTCGATGAGCAAGAGTTGAAGGACGCCTTCCATGGCCTTGGAGGTGCGGACCTTGAAGCGGGCAATCCAGTCTTCCAACTGTAACCAGAAGGGAAGCTCCAGTTTGGCCGTCGCCCCGTGAGTGGCAGCAAACTTGGCGGGGTAAAGCGATTTCAGGATGTACTGCCCTAAGCTCTGCTGCAAATCCTCATCACTGACATATTCCAGACGACTCGCCTGCCGGAGGAGGGAAGGTAAGTTCTCAGGCTGCGAAGTGGCCAACAGCCAGGGACGACGCATACTAACAGCTATCCCGAGCGCAATATATTGCTCTGGATTGCATGGACCGCTGGCGTCGAGCAGGATGAACTCTGAGGCGAGTACGGCCAAACGCATCTCACATAGCAAAGGCATGACGCGACCTTTGAGTTGGCTCAGGTAAATTGGCGTGAGGCCAGTGGGGCTCACACCGCTTTGGATGGAGTTGCGTAGAACATTCCACTGAGAGTGGGTACCATCGAGCACGAGGAACCCTTTGCCGTGGGTTTGTCTCTTCCACCCTTTACACCACCGGCCGCAAAAGGCACAGTAAATCTGATCGCCATCTTTTTGAGTTTCTGCGTTCCCATTTTCGATATGTGCCCATTTGTCGAGAGGACGCAGGACAGCTCGCTGAAGATCCTTGTTGGGTTTGGGCGGAGGTGTGTAAAACCAGGCGTTGGCTCGGTCGAGAATCGCTGGGATGGCTGATGTCATACCCTGTCCGGCGATGATCAGCCCCGGCTTGTTCAGTCCCAGGCTGATGCCGATTTTCAGATAGGTATCCAGGTCGGGCACCGACAGGTCGAAGATGCCCAAGGTGGAGAGATAAATTTTTTGACAGGCATCCATCAGTGACGTGGAGGTGTCGCTACCAGTTTTCGCCTCGTACAGTTGAAGGCCGATAGGCGCTAAAGACTTCTGCAAAGCTTGGTAGAGACCCTCAGCTTGTGCCTTAGCCAGATTGTGTTCGATGAAGTAGAGGCCGCGCATCTCAACTATCAAGTTGGCATAACTTATATAGATTTTTCGTCATTTTGCCGTTTCTCATGGGACAATTAGCGCTCTTCCTGCAAGAGTCCGGTGATGATGGCTTCGACTTCGGTGCCGCTGGGAAAGTCGTCCTGCTGATACGACAAAATCAATAGGGCATTAGCACCATGCATCGAAAGTAGCCGCCCTGAGCCTTGATACCCTGTAGTTACGGCTGTGTAATGGCCGTCGACGTGGCGGGTAACGATGGCCCGCTGAAACTCAGTACGGCCTGAAGTGTGGGGTACGTCGTGGGTCAATGTGACTCGCCGGCGTGGGCGGTACAGGCGGGCGTGTCCGGCCATCTTGAGCAGTGCCGGGCGCACGTAGATCTCAAAGCTAACCAGTGCGCTCACTGGAAAACCAGGCATGGCAAAGACGGGCACGCCGTTCAGCGTAGCAAAAGTAACTGGCTTGCCGGGTTTGGCGCGAACCCGACCAAAGTGGATTGTCCCTCGCTTAGCAAGATAGGGCTTTACCAGATCCAGTTCGCCCATACTTACGCCGCCAGAGGTTAATAGAACATCGGCCTGGTGCAGCCCGCGTTCAATAGTCTCATGCAAAGTTCCAGCTTCGTCTGTAACCTTTCCCAGGTCGACGGGTATACCACCCGCCTCGCGCACCGCGCTCATCAGGCTAAAGCGGTTGGCATCGCGTATTTGGCCTGGCTTGAGAGACGCATCTGGCTCTACCAGTTCGTCGCCAGTTGACATAACTCCTGCGCGAGGGGCTGGGTAGACCAACATTTCTGTCTTGCCGATCATTGCTAAGAGACCGATCTCTGGTGCTCCCAGGAAGGTGCCCTGTGCCAGTACGAGCTGCCCCTGTGCCAGATCCTGGCCTACCGGGCGAATGTTGCTGCCTGCTTCTACCGTTGTCTTAATTTCGACATGGTTGCCTTTTTCTTCAGTGAATTCAACCATGACCATAGCGTCGGCACCTGGCGGGATCGGGGCTCCTGTAGTCACCCGCACCGCTGTGCCGGGTGTCACTTGGACATTGCCTACATAACCAGCCGATTGTTCGCCGACCAAACGCCGGGTCGGTGATGGGTCGGCAGCGATGACCGCGTAGCCGTCTACCGCGGCGGCTCTGAATGGGGGCATTGGCTCTGCGGCGTGCACGTCTTCAGCCAGCACCAAGCCCAATGCGTCGGCGAATGACACGCGAACCGGCGTCAAGGGACGTACCTCTCGCAGGACAATATCTATTGCTTCTTCAATCGAGATCATGGGGTAAGGGGACTCGGGCAAATCAACCTCCGGTGAATTTTACTCCACGTTGATCCCTTCAAACGCTTCCTGGAAACGAGTTTTGATCAGTTCGTCTAACCCTTTACTAAACCGTTGAAATCGCCTGACGTAGTCGGCGCCCTCTTGGGTTAGCTGTGCGCCTCCCCCGCCGGTCCCTCCGGTTTGGGTGTCAATTAGCTTCACGCCCAATCGTTCCTCGCACTCGTGGACTCGGTCCCATGCCCGGCGATAGGGAATCCCCAGACGGTCGGCAGCCGCACTGATGGAACCGGTCTCGTCAATTGCTTGCAACAGGGCGACACGCCAGCGGCTTAAGACCACCTCTCCATCCTTTTCGACCCAGAAATTGGCTTTGATCTGCATCGGACATTTCCTGGTCGTGTTAGCCCTCACCAGGTTGCCACTGATTTTGCTGCGGACAAACCACTAACCCTAAAGCCCGCCTTTGTCATTGGCAGACGTCTAAAGCTCGGGAAAGGCTAAATCGGCCTCTTCTGTTTGAAAGGCGCAGACGTTAGAGGTCAACAAAATAGCCTGAACTGGCTTGATCGACGAGTTCTTTGGTTATCCGAGGGGGCAGTCCCCGGAAGCGGGCAATGTCGACTATATGATCCAGAATATCACGAGGATGACACGACCGAAGCTGTCGGCTAGGTTTGACATAATACTCTTGCAAGAGATAGGCCAGGGCTTGTTCGTCGTAGGGGATGTTCTGAGAGCGGGCAAAACGCTGAAAAATCTCGCGGTATTCGTCGAAGGTAGGATCTTGTATCTCGATCTTGTGCCGGATGCGCCGCAGAAATGCTTCGTCTACCAGGTCGCGAGGCTCCAGGTTAGTCGCAAAGATGATGAGCATATCAAATGGAATTTCGATGGCATTACCGGTTTGGAGCATCAGATAATCGAAGCGTTTCTCCAGGGGGACGATCCAACGGTTCAGCAAGTCGCGTGGGCGAATCTGCTGTCGCCCGAAATCATCTATGAGGAACATTCCGCCATTGGCCTTCATTTGCAGGGGGGCTTCGTAATATTTCCTGGCATCGTCCCAGTTCAGGTCCAGACTCTCCAGAGTGAGTTCGCCGCCAGCTATAATGACCGGCCGGCGAATGCGGATCCAACGGCGATCCAATCGTTGACCATCTCCTAACATGCCATACTGGTTGGTTGGTTCGTTGGGTATCATCTTGTGGCTGACGGCATCGAAAACCTTGATGATCTGCCCATTCACCTCCACCGCATAAGGGATGTACATCTCGCCTTGCAAGATCATAAAGCCAACGGCTTCAGCGATGGTTGTTTTGCCATTACCTGGGTGTCCAAACAGGAAAATAGAACGGCTTGAGTTGACAGCAGGACCAACCTGATTCAGGACTCTCTCGCTCAGGACAAGATGCGACAGGGCTTGCTGCACCTGCTCGGGCGTGATCGCCACAGTTTGCAGGGCTTGCTTGCGGATCGCGGCTTTATAGCTTTGTAGATTGACCGGCGATGGTCCAGCGTACCGGCTTCGCTCCAGAACCTCACGGGCGCGCTCGCTGCCTTTGCTGGTGATGACGTATTCATAAGCGGCTTCAGCGTAGGCACCGCCGCTACTTCCCTTCACCTCGATGAACCGCTCCCGTTTCAGAAACTCCAGGATACGGTCGGTGACGTTTTTAAATGGGAGCTTAATGGCCTCGGCAACTTCGTAACCTGATATATAGCCCTCAAAATAGAAGGTCTTAATCACCAAATCGGCCAGGAAGCCCATGCTAAGTCCCGTCTCTTCGATGGAGCGTGGGGCGATGGGTTCGAATTTGTTCGTCTCTGGGGTGGCTGGGGCTATTTGGGACGTGCGAGCGTTGGTCACAGATGAAGCCATGTTATTTTGCGCTGTTTTTTTCAAGATCGGTCCAAAACCTCAGCGATCTTTGCCAAGAGATCACGTACCACGAAGGGCTTGACCACGTAATGTTCAAATTTATCAGCATAAGTAGCTGTTTCGTTTTCGTCCTCCAGATAGTGACGGGCAGTGAGCATAATCACCGGGATGTGACGCAACGTTTCGTCTGTTTTCACCTCAGTCAATACCTGCCAGCCATCCATACCAATCATCATGATGTCAAGGAGAAGTAAGTCTACGTTGCCATTTTCCTGACGCAGCAGGTCCAGGCCCTCAGCCCCGCCATAGGCGGCCAGGACTTCATATCCCTCACGTTCCAGGATGAGCCTACCCAGGGTGACCATCTCCCTGTCGTCTTCGATCATGAGGATGCGCTTGGTCATAGTTATCAACTCCTCATGCAGTTTTTTTGGAGGGGATCTCTCTTCGCTGGCTTAAGCTATCGGAAGAGCGCGCAACAACGTCAGCCCTAGTATAACATAGACTAACTTGGAGTGCAATGTTTGACTGCATTCCTCTTGAAAAGCAAGGCAAATACTGCTACAATTAAGAGTAAGAGGGATAGCTATGAAATCTTTGCGACAAAGCGAAAAGACATTTGAACCGGCCTATTTACAGCTCCTGCGCCGGGGTGAGTTGCAGGAGCGTATCACTCGAGCCTATGAGCATCTCTCTATCTGCGACGTGTGCGCTCGGAACTGCAAAGTTGACCGTCGCGCCGGGCAGGTGGGCGTATGCCGCACCGGCGATCGGGCCAAAGTGAGTAGCCATGGCCCGCACCTGGGCGAAGAGGACCCTTTACGCGGCTGGCGTGGCTCTGGTACCATTTTCTTCACCCGATGTAATCTGAAGTGTCAATTCTGCCAGAATTCTGACATCAGTCAAGCTGATGCTGGTTACGAGGTAGAACCGGAAGAATTGGCCTCGATTATGCTTGAGCTACAGGCCCGAGGGTGTCATAACATCAACTTCGTGTCACCCAGCCACGTAGTTCCTCAAATAATGGCGGCTGTTCTCATTGCGGCCGAGGCTGGGTTGCGTTTGCCCCTGGTCTACAACACAGGTGGCTACGATTCGATGGCGATGCTCCGACTTTTAGACGGGGTGATTGACATCTACATGCCCGATATGAAGTACGCCGATGCCGAAATCGCCCGTCGTTATTCCAAAATTTCAAATTATCCTCATGTGAATCAGATTGCTGTGCGCGAGATGCATCGCCAGGTGGGCGACCTGCAGATCAACGATGCGGGCCTTGCCGTGCGTGGATTGCTGGTGCGTCACCTGGTGCTGCCCGAAAACCTGGCCGGCACAGCCGACATTGTTCAGTTCCTCGCTACTGAGATTTCGCCCAATACTTACTTGAACTTGATGGACCAATATCGCCCTGCTTATAAAGCGCATTACTTCCCCGAGCTGAATCGGTGCATCACTCGCCGCGAATATGAGGCCGCGGCAAAAATGGCCTGGGACGCCGGGCTTCACCGGCTGGATGAGCGGCGTGCCACTTTTTGGGTTATGCGCTGAGCCAGTAGTTCAGGCAATGAAGCTGCGGCGCAACGTGGCGGATCATTCGCTCGTTGACGTCTGGATCTATCAGGCTGCTCTATCGCAGATGATCCAGTCGCCCCTGCAAATAGGCCAAGATCAATGCTACGTCTCGAGCCTTACATCCCAGGAAGTAAGTAGCTTTCTCCTCACCTTTGCGCTGCACGGCAAAGGCATCGGTGAAACTATGGACGCCGGTCAACTTGCGGTCGATGCGAATGGTGGTGTGGCTGTCGCTGGGGAAGATCAGGCGTTGGTCGCTGATGAAGAGGTTCCCCCGGTCGAGTATTCTCAGAATGCGTCGGTCAGCCGGTCCGTGTGCCCTGTTTACACCATCGGGGAGCGATGGCCCTTGCGCTCGCATCAGATCATTCACGATCAGATGGCAAGTTTCGGGACTCTGGGGAAATAGAACCTGGGCGAGTGTGCTGCTCGGTGGGCGAATGCGTGAAAGATCCCCGGCGGCGATGGCTGCCAGGTCAGCATCCGTATAGCATGTGCCCGTCAGCCCTGCCAGTGCGGCTTGGGTAAACGGACGACCGATCAGGTCGGGCTCAGCATTGCAATAATCGGCGCCAACGGCCCGAAAAAAGAATCGGTTACGAGGCCAAATTCCTAACCACCGGCTTTGCTTCACCTTTGTCCCGCAAGCAGCACATAGGTATTGACGGCCGTCGCCCAGCAGAGGCGACTGACCACAAATTGGGCATGGCTCTACGAGCACCTCTTCGCGCACGGTAGAAATCCTCCATTGTCGAACAACTCAGTTATTATACCACTTATGGCATTCGCCCTCAAATAGTATTTGGTGACCACACTCACCACCACCGGCCCGGCTTCAACCCAGGCGCTGGCGTTGTTGACCCTTCGACTTCGCTCACCTGCCCGTCCTGCCTGCACCTGTCGGCGCGGCACAGGTGGCTCCGCCACGCGGGCCAGGGTGCCTGCGCCGCACCTACCCTGCCGGTAGGCACGGGCAAGTGCAGGCAGGGCAGGCTCGGTGAGGATGAAGACGCCACTCCCCTCGCCGTAGTAGACACTACTGGTTACGATGTAGCCGAAAGGTGGAGCACTGGCCAGGGTCAACGCCAGGTCGGGGGGTGTGCTGTCCAGGATGAATCCCTTTTCCTCACCGGTGGCGACCCTTCGACTTCGCTCAGGGCAGGCTCGCTGGGCAGCGGTGTAGGGACCCTCCTGCCCGCCGGTGAAGGTGGTCTGCCAGGGGGTGCCCGGCGCCAGGTGGCGGGTGGCCGGGTCCGGCCCGGCTACCTCGGCCCAGACGTCGCCCCGGTAGAGGGGATCGGTCTCGGTGACGACGGCGGTGAGGGTCACCGGTTGGCCGGTTCGCTGCCAGAGGGGACTGACGGCGGCCTCGATCTCAGGGGGCACTTGGTCCAGGGTCAGCTTCAGCTCTTCGGAGTAGGGGGACTCGGATGCCCGGGTCGGCCTCGCCCTTGAGGGTGTAACCGCTCTCGCGGACGCGCCGGTTCTGCTGGTGAGCAAGTCTCAGGCCGTGGCCCAACGCTCTCGTAAATGGACGTGACAACAGTTTGCCTTTCTTGGCTCATGTGCTAAGATAACTCAACGGTAGTTAGTATTTCTCTTGCCGATAACTGTGAGGTGATCTGATGGTGGCGGAGACTTTGACTTTCCCGGATGACTGGCTGATTGAAGAGTTACCCCGGCTATACCGAGAGCGTCCTGACCTGGTACATCCACTTTTGCGCAGTCTGCTGGACGAAAACGAGGAATTGC
This sequence comes from uncultured Anaerolineales bacterium, assembly GCA_964439175.1. GTDB lineage: Bacteria > Chloroflexota > Anaerolineae > 4572-78 > NAK82 > CAYTNQ01. The sequence continues at coordinate 18,496 of CAYTNQ010000050.1, forward strand.
GCTGGTCTCTGGTTGTGCGTGCCTATCAGGAACGCCGGATCAACCTGGGCAAGGCGGCTGAGTTCTTAGGCCTCCACGAATTGGAACTCAGAGAACGCTTTCTGGAATTGGGTATTCCGCTGCGCCTGGGACCGGCTGACCTGGTCGAAGCCAGGGCCGAAGTGGAGGCGATGCATGCCTGGTATGATCAGGAGTCGGAGGAAGCTGGCGTGTGATTGCCTTGTTAGATAACACAGTGCTCTCGAACTTCAGTGTGGTGGAGCGAGTTGACCTGGTGCGCCGGGCGTTAGGTGAAGATGCGGCCACGACCCAGGCTGTGTGGGATGAGCTGCAGACTGGGGTCCGTATTGGTCGGTTGCCGGCGCAGGACTGGTCATGGCTGCAAATCCTTTTGTTGACCGGAGACGAGAGAGAAGTTTATGATCTCCTCACGCGGCGTTTGAATGCGGGTGAAGCTTCGTGTCTGGCCATAGCTGCCAGACGAGGCTACCGGGTCCTTACTGACGACCGGGATGCTCGAGAATTGGCTGCCGAGTGGCAGGTTCCCATTTCCGGTACCCTGGGTCTGTTGTTGCGATTGGTCGACATCGGGGCGCTGTCGCTGGCTGAAGGGGATGATTTGCTGGCAGGAATGACTGCTGCCGGCTATTATTCTCCTCTCGACTCGTTGCGAGAGTTACTCCGATGACAAAGGATAAGGGGAATCACATAGAGCCATTGTATATCTATGGCAGGCGCTGCAGCCTGCACATTACACCTCACCAACTCAGACATTCGTATGCTGCTTTGCTGTTCCACACCGGGGTACTGATCCTCACAGTACAGGCCATCCTTGGTCACCCGTGCTTGCTGCAGGGCAAGTGCAAATTCCTCGACGTCACCCTCGGCTATGCCCACCTCTGCGAAGGCAGGGTGGGCACCGACTACGACCGCCGTGTCCGCATCTGCATCAACTGAATGTAACTGTCGGCGCGCTGACCGATGAAGGTGAAGTCAGTCACTGCGCCGCCCGCCGTCCAGCGCTCCTCGCCGTAGGGCAGGTAGCGCGTCTCGGCTACGAGCGCACTGCTTTGATCGGTTGTTAAGGAGGTCGACCCCAGGCTTGTCCTGAGCGGAGCCGAAGGATGGTCGGTGTGCAGGTACGCAAGCGTACCACATCCCCCTGGCGCATGGCGATTCGCTGGTCGCCGTGGTCATTTTTGGCTATTTTGTCCCCATTCTCATCGGTGGTTCAAAAAACAGTGGATACGATCTTCGACCCTACCGGTCCTACGAACCAAGAGACACCACAGCGAGGCGGTTTCCAGTTCTTGGCGGTAGCACCTAATTGGCCGTCAGAAAACAATTGCCTTGCAGGCGAAATCTAGAAATAAGAAGTAATCATCTCAGCAGCGAGATGACAACTACTATGCTCAAAAAAGCAGCGACACAGAATGCGAAAATCGCAGCTATTTTCCCAAGTAGCCGCACGAAGCCCATCATCTCTGGTGGGTATGAAAAGAGACGGAATCGAGACAATGGAGGCGGTACGAAAGCCGAAGGATCGAAGAAGCCTACTATTGAGATCAGTAAGAGACCAATTACAAGAAAATACAGGGAGATTGTCTTCCCAATAATGGCTACTATCAAGCTTGCGTATCCGGCCACAGCTAACATACTGAACACAATCCTCCTCAAATTTCGCCTCCTTCTTGCCAGGTGAGGGCTTGATATCAAGGGATCTTACCAACGGCAGAAATTGTTCCACCAACTATATCTATCGCATAGCCAGCTCCTTCATAGTAGCCTACTTCCGGTTGCAATGGAGCAACACCAATAATATAAAGCGGTCGGCAGTGCTCCATCAGCATTGGGAAGACTTGAGCTCACTTCTAGCTCAATATTGGCCGGTATCCCAAACGAAATCAATGGGACATTCAGGCCATGTTCAACTGTCGAGAGCTACCCACGCCGCTCGGCGACATAAAAATAGGGCAGGCGGACCTGACAGCCATACTCACCTTGCGGATTGGCGCTGAGATCTGTCCAGCTAATCGGAATTCCGCCAGGTAAATAGACGTTTCAAAAACTGCCAGACAGGTGCAAACATCTTACGCGGGCCTTTTTCTACTAACGTCAGATTAAAATAGCGGTAGTGTCCCTCAATTGCCTTGATGGGATTGGATAACAATTGACGGTTGTGGCATCCTCAAACGAGCAAAATATGCTCGAAGGAGGAGCCGCCCATGGACTGGGCAACGCTTTATTGCCCCAATCGGCAATGTGATTACTATGGGATCGCCTTCTACGAAGGAATGTTGATAAAAAATGGTTCGAGTCATGGTCAAAAACAGGCTCTGTGTAATGCTTGTGGGAGTAGTGTTTCCTTGAGATATGGTACTGCCTATCTGGGAATAGAGGCAGATGATTTTATTTTCGAGACCGCAGTGCGGGCCTTAGCAGAAGGAAATTCCCTGCGCGCCACGGCTCGGATTATGCAAATCGATAAAGACACGGCCTGTGATTGGCTCGACCGAGCAGCACAACACTGTCGATTAGTTCTGCTGTATCTCTGGAGCCGTCTCCATGTTACGGAATGCCAGTTGGATGAACTCTGGAGTTTTGTACATACCAAGGAGCGAAACTTGCCTTGTGCCAAAATCTACAAGGAAACGTACGGCGACGCTTGGGTGTGGATTGCCTTTGCACCGGTCTGGCGATTGGTACTTGCTTTTGTCGTTGGGAAACGTGACCAAGAGAACGCCAATCTGTTGTTAGAGCGAGTTTCTTATGTCACCGATGAGCACATTCCCTTATTTACCAGTGATCAATTGCCAGAGTACCGCACGGCCCTATTGCATGCATATGGTACATGGTATCAACCCGAGCGGAAAGGTGACCGAGGCAGGTATCCCAAACCTCGCCGAAACCCTCTCCCAGGACTACTGTATGCCCAAGTTGTAAAGGTACGTGAAAAGGGACGGGTGGTAGAAGTCGGGTCTAAGGTCGTGTTTGGTGATCCCGAGGCCATTGCGGCAAGATTAGAAGAATCGCCAGTGAGTAACACCATCAATACCAGTTTCGTTGAACGCGATAACCTCACTCAGCGGCAGAGCAATCGTCGACTCACCCGGCGCACCAATGGCTTTTCCAAAGAATTGCCCTGGTTTGAAAAGCAACTGTGGTTGTCACTGGCTTACTACCATTTAGTCCTTCCGCATCACAATTTGCGCCAAGAATTGCCTATTCCAGAACCAACCCGTGGTACTGGTTCTCCAAAGCGTTGGCGACAAAGAACACCGGCAATGGCGGCTGGAATTACCAATCAGATCTGGACAGTGCCCGAGTTACTTTCATACCGCGTGCCAGCTAACTTCTTGGATCAGTTAGCAACTATCGAACATTTATTCCCAAAACTGGATGATTCTCATCAAGGCAGTTGAGGGACAACACCAAAATAGCTGGCTCCTACATAAAAAGCCACGGCAGATAGACCTATCACAAGACCTACAAACATTGCTAACGTTTTAGTCGGATCTAATATGATCACGAATAACGTAAGGCTTATGATACACAGCGCCAGATACATGGCTGAAACTCGGATGGTCTTCTTCGTTAGGGAGCCATACTTCGTATACCTGAAACTGGAGATGAGGCCCATAATACCAAACACCACTGTCAAAAAACCAAAGACAACCATTGCCAGAAATCGCAAAAGAGAGAGCATTTTGGGTCTCCTGAAAAGAGTGGACAACTGCCTCACTCTAGATGCGGGTACACAGATTCACTCCCTACCTATATCCATTTCCTGCCCGATGCCCAATGTTCCTACAAAAAAAGGCGGGCAAGTCTTCAATCTTACCCGCTCTAGAGACTGAGAGCCAACTCAGCGAGGCGGATCCCACTCGACTTCGACGACCTTACCCGTCTGCGGATCTACTATGATCTGGACACTCTCTTGAGAGACCCAAAACAGGGCTCTCCACCGTGGGTGAACTTCGGGCATGTTGGGCATACGCTCAAGGAACAAAGTAATTGACGTCATTTCGGGGTTATGCTCGAGCAGGAACTTATCCCCACCATTCAACTGGGCAATTAGTAAGACGTCCAAGCTGTCCAGGGGCCAGTCCTCAGAGAGGATCGGATTGTGCACAGAATTGGCAATCTCGTGATAGGTGCTTTCCACCGCTGGTTCGCCCGAACCTTCCCAGAAGGTGATCGACAGGCTATGACGCTCGTCGCTTGGAGATTTGAATATGAAAAGCACCAATAATCGCCGGGTGAAATCTTCCTTCGATAGGACATTCATGGAGATGTACTCTAGATAGACATCCGGCCTCCATTGCTGTGCCCTCTCCAGTGCCTGGGGATAATACTCTCGAGCGGATAGCGCTCGCAGTTGCACCGGCTCAGGGGTCTTCTGTTCACAGCTTGCCAGGGTGAAGAACAAGAGCAGAATAGTTACCCAACTCAGGATCGTCCTGATCTTCCTCGCTGTGCAGAAATATTTATTGGTCGTATAAAGCGATTCCATACTGTCCCCTCTCATCTCCCACTGAGCCTCAACGCTTATTCACCGGCACCTTGGTGATAGTAATTAAGCAGCATGCGTTCCCGTTCCTCTGCGGGCAAACCAAGCCATAGTACATATTTGATATACTCAAATCGGTCGGGATATGTCTCCATCATCGCCGCCATATAGTTAGGCTCGTAATTCCATACAGTCCATGCAGTATTACCCGTGTCCAGTCTCATATTGTCAAGATAGAAATCGTAGACCGCGTATTGGGCGCGTGACATCACAGCGATCTGCACTTCACTCATTTTAGCCGAATTGCAATACTCAGGCGACGAATCGTATACGCAATTATTGAGCGGATTGTTGAGACCTCGTTTGGCAATCTCCTCAAGATCCAAATCTTGGTAGAGGCCCTCACGCCATTTTCTTAACTCAATTTCAACCTCCCAGGCTGCAACCTCGTCCCATCGGCCATTGTCGTCAATAAATTGTTGCCAATTAGCGCCGGTGAATGGATCAAACTGTCTATCTGCCATAACTTGATCGTACGTCGGTATTGGCAGCTGTATCGGTGTCGGAGTCGGTGAGCTGGTCGGGGTCCACGTGGGAGTCGGAGTCGGCATAGCTGTTGGAGTCCACGTGGGTATTGGCGTGGGTGCAACAGGTGGCTGATATGGCCGAAACGGCTTGGTGATGCGCTGCGGCGTCTTGCAATCGATATCTTCGCACAGCCAGTGCCCGCTGGGATCCCGGTAGCGCAGTGGGTTATTGCCCGCATGGGCATACCGGTTCAGCGCTTGCGGGGCGCCGGGGTTGGGCACTAGGCTATCGGCACTGATGAAGCGCTGGAGCATCGGCGAGTAGTAGCGTGCGTTGTAGTCCAGTAGCCCAAATGCCTCCGCCCGCTGACCGGTATGCCCGAAGTCGGTGGGCATCACTCCATCCTGCCAGCGTACCCCGCCCCACGGCTCGTAGCGCTGTTCGGCCACTTTGTCTCCCGCCTGATCCGTCACCAGAGAGGTGGAACCCAGGTGATCGCTATGAATGTAGCCTGTCCTGGCTGCCGCCAGGCAGTCCAGGGTATACCACACTCCCCCGGCGCGAGGCGACTCGTTGGCCGCCTAACTGGTAATACTTGGTAACGGCTACCACCTCGGTGCTGGCCTGGACCCAGCCACTCTCGTGGCCTACCCGGTCGTGCGCTTTGACCTGGAAGGTGTAGGTATGGTGCAACTCACCCGTGATTGTGAGACTGCGTTCATTTCTGGAGGCGACATACCCTTTCGCCTTCCCGCTTGCATACAATGCCAAATTGACGTAGAATTCAATAGCAGGTAAGGTTGCGCAAAGCTATCTCGTGCCTGCGTTGGTTATTGCTCATCGGATACCCCTGCTCATCGCCTGCCAACTCTTCAGATATGAGATGTACGCCTTTTTTCAATGACAGGAGACAAAGAAGATGGCCGCTCGAACTTGCCGCGTAGGTCTTCATGGCCGCAATCATGAGACTTTTGAAAACGTGGACTATCAGATCGTCCGGGAAGCTCGTATCGAGACCTTGAAGATGATGAGCCAAACCCATCCTGATGTCTTTAAACGTCTGAAGAGTGAGAATCCTGATATCGAATTCATCGTCCGTCTCTGGGATGACCGTATGGGAGTCGGCCATCACCCCACTCCCGAACAGTTCGTGGAACGTATGGTGCCTATTATGCAGGGACTGCGTTCCTTTGCCACTAAATTTGAGATTCACAATGAACCCAACCATCTGCAGCGTTACGAGGGCTGGGGACAAGAGGACGGCGATGCGCGCAATTTTAACCAGTGGTATCAGCAGGTTTTCAAATTGCTCAAGCAGCGGTGTCCTTGGGCGCTTCTCGGCTTTCCAGGGTTGGCCATCCCCCATCGCGATCTGGAATGGGTTGAAATTTGCCGGCCTGCCGTCGAGATGTCAGACTTTCTGGGTGTGCATTGCTACTGGCAGACGACCCCCCAGCAACCCCGCAATCACCTGGCCAGCTTTTGGGGGTTGCGCTTCAAATACTACCACGATAAATTCCCCGGCAAGGTCATCGACTTGCTGGAAGTGGGTAATTCCAATGCCCAAAGCGGGTTGCCCATCACCGACGCAGAGGTCGCCCAGCAATTCGTAGAATACTTCCAGGAACTTTTCAAGTACCCTTATCTGAACTCCGCTTCTCCCTTTATCATGTCTTCACCTGACCCGACCTGGGACTCCTTTGCGTGGCGCAAGGTGAGCGGTGAAGTTAAACCGGTCGTGACGGCCATTCGCGATATGCCCCGGCCACCTCTCCAACCAGCCGTCATCAGACCGCTGGTGCGCGAGCGCTTCTTCGAGCCGACGCAGCAAATCGTCAGCGGGCCATTTTTGGATTTCTTCGACAAATACGGGTTAGATATTTGTGGCTACCCCATCTCGTCTCCCGTCAGCGAAGATGGTCTCCAGGTGCAGTATTTCCAACGGATTGTTATGGAAGAGTT
>CAYTNQ010000051.1:0-25449 GCA_964439175.1 uncultured Anaerolineales bacterium
AATCAGGTACGAACTGACTGCAAAAGCACCGAGTTACTTCTGGACAAGTGCTATGTACTTGTCCAATAATAACTTTGCACTGCCATTGGTAAATCAGGTACGAACTGACTGCAAAAGCACCGAGTTACTTCTGGACAAGTGCTATGGATGAAGCACCCGATATGGCACCTTACGCCCGGCACGTCTTCATTTGTACCGGTGAATTCTGCGACCCTGAAGGACGGGCTAAGGCTCTGTATGGACAGTTGGGGCATATGCTGGGGGACATGGGCCGTTACGACAATCCCCGGCGGGTGAAACGAGGCCAGACTCCTTGCCTCGGCGTGTGCATGGCAGGGCCAATCCTGGTAGTCTATCCCGATGGCATCTGGTATCATCACGTGGATGAAGCGTTGCTGGCACGCATTGTAGAAGAACATCTCAAAGGGGGCGCGCCGGTGAAAGCGCACATATTCCACCAACTGAGCCTTGATCATGAGGTAGCGAGCGCTGGATCAGGGGGAGGGAACAGGCATGAATGAGGAGAAGGGGCGAGAGGCCCGGCGTAAACGAGCCAAGAAAGGACTCGTCATCGTCAACACGGGCCACGGCAAAGGGAAGACCACTGCCGCCCTGGGGGTGTTGTTGCGCGCCTGGGGGCAGGGGATGCGTCCCTGCGTAGTTCAGTTCATCAAGCACGAGCGGGGCAACTGGGGCGAGATCAAGGCAGCCCGGCAGTTGGGCATCGAGTGGCACCGGATGGGCGACGGCTTTACCTGGCTCTCCAAAGACATGGACGAAACGGTTGCCAAAGCCGGCCACGCCTGGACGCTGGCCCAGGAAAAGATTGCCAGCGGCGACTACGACCTGATCATCCTGGACGAGTTCACCTATCCCCTGAAATTCGGCTGGCTCGACGTGGCCGAAGTCATCACCTGGCTGCAGGAACACAAGCCGCCGACGCTGCACCTGATCATCACCGGGCGCGATGCGCCCCAAGAGCTCGTTGCTTTCGCCGACCTGGTTACCGAGATGCTCAAGATCAAGCATCCCTTTGACCAGGACATCCAGGCCCAGCGGGGCATCGAGTTCTAAGAAGTTGTCTAAAAAGTCGGGGGGCAGGGCCTGGGCAGACTTTCCAGTCTGCCCCACATAGGGGGAACTGGGCAGATTGGAAAGATGTGGGGCAGGCTTTCTAGTACAGCGGGGCGGAAATAGCCCTATAGTTCGTAGTAACGACTTCAGTCGTTTTTAGGCTGGCTAAGCGACTGAAGTCGCTACTACAAACTGTTCGCTTACTTCCGCCGCTATGTACTAGCCTGCCCACGCAGACTGGAAAGTCTGCCCCACGACGCACTCTAACGGAGAGTCAAATGGTAGCGCGTTTGATCATCGCCGGTACCCATAGTGGCGTTGGCAAAACCACACTCAGCGTTGGTCTGATGGCCGCGCTGCGCCAGCGCGGCCTGGGCGTCCAACCTTTCAAGGCCGGCCCGGATTACATCGACCCCACCTATCACACGCTGGCGGCCGGCCGGCCCTGCCGCAGCCTGGATACCTGGATGGTGCCGCCCGATCGCGTCCGCGGCCTCTTTGCCCACGCTGCCAGCGGGGCCGACGTGGCCATCGTCGAAGGGGTGATGGGCCTCTACGACGGCTTTGGCTACGAAGACGAGCAGGGCAGCACGGCCCAGGTGGCGAAATTACTGGCTGCCCCGGTGGTGTTGGTGCTGGATGCCAGCAAAATGGCCCGCAGCGCGGCCGCCCTGGCATTCGGCTACCAGCAATTTGATCGCGAGCTGCCCCTGTCCGGGTTCATCCTCAACCGGGCCGGCGGGGAAAGCCACGCCCAGGGGGTGGCAACGGCTATCCAGCGCGCAACGGGCCGGCCGGTGTTAGGCTGGCTGCCCCACGAGGCGGGCCTGGAGATTCCAGAACGGCACTTAGGATTGGTGCCCACCGCCGAACCCGGCCGCTGGCACGCCTACATCCAGGCCGCGGCCGATCACGTGGCCCGCCATCTGGACCTGGACCAGTTGTTGACAATCGCCCAGGAGGCTCAACCTTTGACTGCGCCCAACCCGGCAGCGATTCTGGACAGCGACCAGTTGACCATGGCTCGCCCTGAAGGGGGTCAAAAGGCCGGACGTCCCGTCATCGCTGTCGCCCAAGATGAGGCGTTTAGCTTTATCTACCCGGACAACCTGGACCTGCTGCGAACCGCCGGGGCTGAGATTGTTTTCTTCAGCCCGCAGCGCGACGCTGCCCTGCCTCCAGGCACAGCCGGGGTTATTCTTAGCGGCGGCTTCCCGGAATTTTATGCCGGCCACCTGGCGGCCAATACCGCCATGCACCGGGCCTTGCGCCACGCTCACAGCCGGGGTATTCCCATTTACGCCGAGTGTGGAGGTCTCATGTATCTGGCGGAGTCCATCACAGACCCCGAGGGGCAAGAACACCCGATGGTTGGCCTCTTGCCGGGACGTTCGGTGATGGCCGATCGGCTCACCCTGGGATACCGGTTGGCGCAGGCAATCGGTGATTCCTGGCTGCTGGCGGAGGGTGAGACCGTGCGCGGCCACGAATTCCACTACTCCACGTGGGAGGGCCGCCCTGTCGATCTCCCTGCTGCCTACTGTCTGCTCCCGCCTAACGGGCAGGGGGAGCCGCAGCCAGAAGGGGCTCGCCTGGGCAATCTGTGGGCATCCTACGTGCATCTCCATTTCTGGAGCAAGCCCGAGTTGGCCGTGCGTTTTGTGACAGCCTGTCGCCAAGGAGGATAAGCGATGCATGTGGCTGAGTTAAAGCGTATCGTCTCTCTGGAACCGAGTGTCACCGCCATTCTGTTCGCCCTGGGCCAGGGGGAGCGGCTGGTAGCCGTCAGCGAGTGGTGCGGGCGGCTGGCCGACGTAGGGGATAGACCCCGCTTGCCTTCCACCTGGTCCGCCCGGCCAGAAGACATCCTCCCCCTCGATCCCGACCTGGTTATCGCCTCGGTCCCCTATCGGGCTGAGACTATGGTAACACTTTTGCAGGCCAGGCTGAACCTGCTGTGCCTGTATCCCGAGCGCCTTAAAGACGTCTACGCCCACATCGCCTGGTTGGGCCGGCTCACCGATGCAGCCGATGAGGCGGCACGCACGATCGCCCGCATGCAGGCGGACTTCGAGGTCATTCGCCAGCGAGCGGCTGGTCTACGCCGTCCCCGGGTTTACGCGGAGATGTGGCCCAAACCACCCATGAGCAGCCCGGCGTGGGTGGCCGAGCTGGTGGAGATGGCCGGAGGGCAATTCGTGCCAGAGAGGCCAGGCCGGGCCGTGACAGATGAAGAGATCATCGAGGCTGATCCCGAGATTATCGTAGTGGCCTGGGCCGGGGTAGCCCATCCCCCCCTGGAGCAGGTAAGCCGGCGCGCCGGTTGGGGCCAGGTAAACGCCGTGCGAGCGGGACGCGTGGTCACCGTGGATGAAATCTGGCTCAACGCGCCGGGGCCGAATCTGGCCCGGGGCGCGCAGTTGCTGGCCGGCGTGATTCACCCGCAGGTAGCTTCCCCCCATGCTACTTGAGGCCGTCGCCAGCTCGTCCTGCCTGCCCCGGCCCCTGGGCTGCTCCCTCGGGACCCCTGCGGGGCAAGCCTATGCCGGGACGGTGCACCTGTCGGCGCGGCACCCCAGTTGCAGGCAGGACGGGGCGGGCCGGGGAGGGGGCCAGGCCCGCGTAACCTTGCCGGCCACCTGCGGCGAATTGGTACAGGGGACGTTGGATGGCGTGCCCTGCCTGGTTTCCTGCCCCATCGGCCGTTACAGCGTGGCCGAAGTCCGCCTGAGACCGGGGCCAGGTTGGGACGTGCCGCCCGACGCAGCCAAGGCAGCCGCCGCGCTACGGGATGGTCTGTCATACCTGGACCGGCCAGAATGGGGAGGGCGATTGCGGCTGGTCACGGACCTGCCTCGTGGCCGGGGCTACGGCTCCAGTACCGCCGACATTGGCGCTACCCTGTTCGCCCTGGGCCGGGCAATGGGGCAACCACTGGCATCTGAGGAGGTGGCTCAACTGGCCGTAGGCGTCGAGCCCAGCGACAGCACCCTCTTTCCCGGCCTGACCCTGTTCGACCACCGGGGCGGCAGCTTCCACGAGTGCCTGGGGCCAGCGCCCTCTCTATCGGTGGTGGTCCTTGATGCCGGGGGCGAGGTGGATACGCTGGCCTTCAACCGGGTCGCTCACAGAGGAACGTTGCGCCGGCTGGCTCCTGAACACCGGCAAGCGTTTGCTCTGCTGCGAGAAGGACTGGAACAGCGGGATTGGGAGGCTCTGGGCGAGGCGGTTACCCTGAGCGCCCGTGCCCATCAGGCCATTCTGCCTGATCCATTGTTAGAGCCGGCCCTGGCCCTGGCGGGGGAAGTGAACGCCCTGGGGGTCTGCCGGGCGCATAGCGGCACGCTGCTGGGACTGCTGCTGGACCCGGTCCACGCCGACATGCCGGCGATAATAGACTTCGTTGCCCGTCGCCTGCCGGATGGGGTAAGCGTTGCATGCTATCCGCTGATGGACGGCGGGCCTCGGTACGTGATGAGCGACGGAACGTTCGATCACACTGCCGGCACTAGGCTGAAGCCGGCAATGGCGAAATGTTGATCCAAAGTGAATGCTCGTGTAATGCCCCTTTCGTGCATCAAAGCGAAACTGACAGCGTCAGCAAAGCTGAAGTCCTGGTCGTCGTACTGGTATAGGATTCGTTTGGCTTCAGCTTCAAGACGGGCATTTGCATACACGATCTCAATCCTGGGACTCTCGTTGACACTTTTCAGAAAGGTGACCGCTGCCTGTTGACCAAGCCTGCGGCGCAATAAGATGTGCGCTTCGGCCACCATCAGGCTGGTGGTCACCAAAGTGATCTGGCTGTTTAGCAAATCGGAGTAGGTTTTTACCGAATCTTTGTGATGCGCCTCACCATTGTCGGCGACAGAGATCCATGCACTGGCATCCACGAAGACTTGCTGAGACATTAACGGTTGATCTCCTTGCCAAGTTCTTGGACTAAGTGTTCATCATGGCGCGTCCCCAGATCACTGGCACCGGTACTGCCCAGCCCAATGATCTTCCAGGCCGGGTCTGTCTCTACTGGCAACTGGTCAATCATAAGATCCACACTGCGACGGATCAATTCCGACAGAGAGACACCCTCCTCAGCCGCCAGCCTGCGCAGTGTCCGGTCCTGCCTTTCTTCCAGGTATACCTGGATCGGTCGTTTGGTCAAAGTTGTCATGGTATCCATCCTTTCCGATTGGATGATTTGATTATACATCACTATTATCTCATTAGTCAATTATGAAGGGTAGACCTCCGAGGTTTTGGAAACTTCGGAAGTTTGGCCCGACACTTTTGCGTTATACCCTTATGATAATATAGGAGCACCAGAAAGTAAGGAGAAACGGCATGTCACTCGAAAACCTCGTCTCACAAATCACCCCGCTAGACAAATCAGCGATGGCATCGGCTCGTGCTCGCCAGGATATGCTGACCAAGCCGCAGGGCAGCCTGGGCCGCCTGGAGAGCCTCTCGATCCAACTGGCGGGGATCAGCGGCGACCCACGGCCCCGGATGGAGCATAAAGTCATCGTCACCATGGCCGGGGACCATGGCGTGGTAGCTGAGGGAGTCAGCGCCTATCCGCAGGAGGTCACCCCTCAGATGGTGGCTAATTTCCTGCAGGGCGGGGCAGCGATTAACGTCCTGGCCCGGCACGTGGGGGCGCGGGTGGTGGTGGTGGACATGGGCGTGGCTGCCGAGCTGGAGCATCATCCCGACCTGGTAGACAAGAAGGTGGCACTCGGTACCCATAACATTGCCCAGGGGCCGGCCATGAGCCGGGAACAGGCCGTCCAGGCCCTGTTGGCCGGGGCAGAAGTCGTCGAAGGGGAGTTCGCGCGGGGACTGGACATCCTGGGTACCGGCGACATGGGCATCGGCAACACGACACCCTCGGCGGCCATTGCCGCTGCCATAACCGGCCACTCCCCGGCCGAGGTGGTAGGGCGGGGTACCGGCGTAGACGACGGAGGTCTGGATCGCAAGATTGCCGCGGTGCAGCGTGCCCTGGCGGTCAACCGGCCCGACCCGGCCGATGCCCTGGACGTGTTGGCCAAAGTGGGCGGCTTCGAGATTGGGGGGGTGGGCGGGGCCATGCTGGCCGCAGCCGCTCACCGCCGGCCGGTGGTGGTGGATGGCTTCATCTCCACCGCAGCGGCCATGATCGCCGTCGGCCTGGCACCCCAGGTTCGCTCTTACCTCATCCCGGCCCACCGTTCCCAGGAGCGCGGGCATCGCATCATGCTGGCCTGGCTCGGCCTGGAACCTTTGCTGGACCTGGACCTGCGCCTGGGAGAAGGGACCGGCGCGGCGCTGGGCATCTCCCTGGCCGAAGCAGCCTGCAAGATCCTGGACGAGATGGCGACCTTTGGCGAGGCAGGGGTCTCAGAAGCTGCCTGAAAAGTCGTGGGACATGCCTGGGCAGACTGGCCAAGTGCTCTACGTGGGGCAGGCTTTCCAGCCTGCCTGAGCAGCCTGGAGAAGCTGCTCTACGTGGGGCAAGGCTTTTCCCCGCAGGGGATCTATAGGTTGGCTAGCCTGCCTGGGCAGACTGGAAAGTCTGCCCCACCTCTTGCTCTCGGAGAAAGATATGAGATGAACGTGCGACGCCTAGGAATTCTCTGTCTGGCCTTGCTGCTCGACCTGCTGCTGGGAGATCCTCCCAATCACATTCACCCGGTGGCCGGAATGGGAGCAGCTATCAGGGCGGCCCAACGCCGCGCGCCGCGCCAGGGCCGGTTGGCCCGGCTGGGCTACGGGGCCCTGCTGGCTATTGGCGGCGCTGCGAGTGTAGCCGGCCTGGGCCACCTCTTGGGACAAGCCATGGGGCGACTGCCGGGAGGCCGGGGCTGGCCCCTTTCATGGGTAGGGTTTTTGGGACAGGCGAACCTCTCCCCCCCTCAGTCCCCCCCGCTGTGGGGGAAGCCTGGCTCCTCCCCCCAGCGGGGGGAGGTTGGGAGGGGGGAGAGCCCTATCTCGCGCCAGCAACCCGACTTGGGGCTTAGGTTCAGACGCTGTCCAGTCTGCTGTCGTCTCGACCCCCAAAAACCTACCCATGAAAGGGACTGGCCCCCGGCCCCCGATAGATGGGTGAAAGCCGGGGGCTGGCCCCCCGCCCCCGATAGATGGGTGAAAGCCGGGGGCTGGCCCCCGGCCTCCAGCAGATGGGTGAAAGCCGGGGGCTGGCTAGCAGAAGCTATACTGCTCAAGATGACCTTCTCGCTGCGCGGGCTGGCCGAGGCTGCCGACGAAGTCAGAGGGGCATTGGCAGTTGGGAACCTGCCGGAGGCACGCCGTTTAGTGAGCTGGCACCTGGTCAGCCGCGACACTACCAACCTCGACCCCTCCCAGGTGGCGGCGGCAACCATCGAGTCGGTGGCTGAGAACGCGTCGGATGGCGTGGTGGCCCCCTTGCTCTACTACACCCTGGGGGGACTGCCAGCGGCTCTGGCTTATCGCTTTGCCAACACCGCCGACGCCATGTTGGGCTACCGGGACCCGGCCCACGAATGGCTGGGCAAAGTCCCGGCGCGCCTGGACGACCTGGCCAACCTGCTGCCCGCGCGCGTGACCGCCGGACTGCTCATTTTGGCGGCGGCTCTGGCTGGTGAGGACGCCGGAAACGCATGGCGGGTCTGGCGGCGAGACGCGAGCAAGACAGCCAGCCCTAACGCCGGCCACCCCATGAGCGCCATGGCCGGTGCGCTGGATATAGAGTTAGAAAAGGCCGGTCATTACCAGTTGGGAGCGGGGGGATGCCCTCCTGGGCCGGGAGACATCAGGCGAGCCGTACATTTGAGCCGCGTGGCCATAGCGCTAGCTATTGGCCTGCTGGCCTGGTTGACGGCACGTGGCAGAAGGCAATAACAGAGAACTGCAACCTATGAAAGACAACCGTGTCCTCTCACCCCGGCCCGAAACAACAGCCATACCGCCGGTTCACCACGGCGCGCTGGACTACGCCGAGTTGGAACGACTGGGACTGGACCCCGAAGAGGTGTTGGACTTCAGCGCCAACAGTAATCCCTACGGTCCCTCACCGGCAGTGCGAGAGGCGGTGGCACACGTTCCTCTGGACAGCTATCCGGACCGGGAGGCGCTGGCCCTGCGCCGCGCCCTGGCCGAGCGCCTGGACGTCGCACCCGCCCGGATCGTGGCCGGCAATGGGACGGCCGAATTGATCTGGCTGGTGGCTTTCGCTTTTCTCCGGCCCAAGGACCGGGTGCTGGTAGTCGGGCCAACGTTCGGAGAATACGGCCGGACGGCAGCCCTGATGAGCGCGCAGGTGCAGACGTGGATCGCTCGCCCGGAGCAGGAATTCGCTGTAATCCCCGAAGAGGTGGAGCAGCGCCTGCGGGAGACGAAGCCCCGGCTGGTTTTCGTATGCAATCCCAACAACCCTACAGGGACTGTGCTGTCCCCGGAGGTGATGGCAGCCTGGGCGTATGCCCATCCCGGCACGCTCTTCGTAATAGACGAGGCTTACCTGGCCTTCGCCCCCGGCCTGAAGTCTGCTTTGAGCATGGGAGCGAACAACATCCTGGTACTGCGCTCCATGACCAAAGATTACGCCCTGGCCGGGCTGCGCCTGGGCTACGCCGTGGGCCACGTTTCGGCCATCGGAGCCCTGGCCCAGGCCCGCCCTGCCTGGAACGTGAACGCCCTGGCCCAGGCAGCAGGGCTGGCTGCACTGGGGGACGAGGCGCACCGGCAGCAGTCCCTGCAGGCGCTGGCCCGGGCCAGGGAAGAGCTGGCAGCCGGCCTGGCGGAACTGGGCCTGCCTCCCCTGCCCTCGGCAACCCACTTCTTCCTGGTGCCGGTGGGGGAGGGGGCAGCCTTCCGCCAGGCATTGCTCCGGCAGGGAATCCTGGTACGCGATTGCGCTTCCTTCGGCCTGCCCGCTTACGTGCGTATCGCCACCCGGCGCCCGGAGGAAAACGCCCGTTTGCTGGAGGCGATTCGCACCACCCAGTAACTCGGAGACACAATGACCGCAAAAGTACTCATGATCCAGGGCACCAGTTCCTCCGCCGGCAAGAGCCTGCTGGTGACGGCGCTGTGCCGCATCTTCGCGCGGCGCGGGATGCGCGTAGCCCCCTTCAAGGCACAAAACATGTCCAACAACGCCGCCGTCTGCGCCGATGGCTCCGAGATCGGCCGCGCCCAGGCAGTACAGGCGGCGGCGGCCGGACTCGAGCCGACGGCCGACATGAACCCTATTCTGCTCAAGCCTGAGGCGGACGCTCGCTCTCAGGTGGTCGTGAGGGGCCGCCCCTGGCGCACCCTGGCGGCAGGGAGGTATTACCGGCACCGAGATGAGCTCTGGTCGGCGGTGACGGCGGCGCTGGAGCGGCTGCGAGCGGATTACGAACTGGTGATTATCGAGGGAGCGGGCAGTCCGGCCGAGCTCAACCTGCGGGCAGGGGACATCGTCAACATGGCGGTGGCCCGCCACGCGCAGGCGCCGGTGCTGTTGGTGGGCGACGTTGACCGGGGGGGTATCTTCGCCCAACTGCTGGGCACGCTGTGGCTGCTGGAGCCAGAGGAGCGAAGCCTGGTGCAGGGGCTGGTGGTCAACAAGTTTCGCGGCGACCTGGGCCTTTTCGCGGACGGGGTGCGCATTCTGGAGGAACGGGGAGGCGTACCGGTGTTAGGCGTGGTCCCCTATCTCCACGACCTGGCCATCCCCGAGGAAGACGCCGTAGCGCTGGAAACGGCAGCGGGGGGCCGGCGGCCGGCGGCCGGCGTTGACATCGCGGTCATCCAATTGCCGCGTATTGCCAACTTCGACGACTTCGATCCTCTGGCCGCCGAGCCAGGGGTGGGGGTACGCTACGTTTCCTCGCGCCAGGCGCTGGGACATCCTCAGGCCATCATCCTGCCTGGCACCAAGAGCACCCTGGCCGACCTGGCCTGGCTGCGGGCGCAAGGGCTGGCCGAAGCGATTCAGGAATTGGCCGGCGCCGGGACGGCGGTGGTAGGCATCTGCGGCGGCTATCAAATGCTGGGCCGGGTCGTCCGCGACCCGGATCGAGTCGAATCGCCGGACGAGGAAGTGCCCGGCCTGGGCTTGCTGGCGGTGGAGACCGTCTTCGAGAAGGAGAAGGCCACGCATCGAGCGCGGGCGCGGTTGTTGGGCGGTCCCGGCTGGCTGGCCCCCCTGGCCGGCCAGGTAGTCCATGGATACGAGATTCACATGGGGCGCACCCAGGGGAGTCACGCCTGGCTGGAAATCAGCGAACGGAACGGTACCCCCGTAAGCGTGCGGGACGGGGCCGTGAGTGGTAATGGGCACGTGTGGGGCTGTTACCTGCACGGCCTGTTCGAGAACCAGGCACTGCGCCGGGCCTGGCTGGCTGGGTTGGGCTGGGGGGGGGAGGGGCACCGGGCGCGGCCGAGGGTTGAGCCCGAAGCAGCCTTCGAGCGCCTGGCGGATGCGGTGGAAGCCGCGCTGGATATGGAGCGGTTGGAAGCTATTGTAAGGAGATAGAGGGCCAACTTGATGGACGTATGGTGGTCCTGATTCCTCTCCTCCCCGGCAAAAACCTGGCGCATCCTTTATGTATAGGGTGCGTTCGGATTTGGGGGCAACGGAGTCGAGGCTTTAGCTGGTGGGCTTGGTTTGACGCGAAAATGACCGGCTAAAGCCTCGACTCCGGCCTCTACAGCGCAATTCGCCCCCAAATCCGAACGCATCCTTTATGTATACTCACCATTGACAAGCCGGGCCTCTTTTGATACAATCTGAGCATCGTTTCTGATTCCTCGTCGAGCTTCTCTAATACTCTTGGTCCTCATCCGAAGGAGGGTGACGTGGCACGTGAGGCCCCGACCGGCGCAGCAGGCTGGCGTCGTTGGTCGGGGCCTGTCTGTTTTGGGCGCGACTCGTCTGGCCGGGCGTGGTTTAAATAGTAAGGGCGAGGTGACCTCGCCCCTACCACCCGGGCCGGCGGAATCGACTGGGATGGATTGCAAAATTCGTCTGAAACTGGTGTGCGAATTTTGGCGCGGAGTACGTTTATATATAGTAGAGGTCCGATGCCTTGACGTTTCTTGAGATAACCTGAGCCTGTTTTCGACTATACCTCGGAGATCACCAGGCTGCCGGCCGGCACGCTCTCGTCTTGCGAGGCAACGACCACGGCCAGATCTCCGAGGGGCGGCTGGAAGACGGCGACCCAGGGCACATCCCGGTAGGCTCGGGCCAAGGCCGTCCACAGCCAGAGAGGCAGTTTGCCGCTGAGCACCACGCCTTTATCCGGCGGCAAGGGCGGCAGGGTCAATCCTTCTGCTTCGCCGTAGTCCAGGTAGTCCCCGGCCAGGGCCAGTTCCAGCCGGGTGTGGGTCGGGCGGTCGAGCACACGCACGGCCCACAAGGGTGAGGGAGAGGCAGGGTCAATGAGCAGGGTTGGGGGAGCGACCCAGCCCAGGCGCACGTCGAACTGGTAGAGGGGCTCCGGGTAGGCGTACAGGGCGAGCGCGGCGTAGAGCCAGTTGGGGCCACGGTCGTAGACACCCAGCGGCTTATGGGCGGGCAGGTAATCGAGCAGGGCGGGCAGGTCCCGGGGCGACCAGCGACGCCATTCGTCTCCCAGCCCCAGCGCCCGGCCCATACGGCTCAACTCGACCACCAATTCGGCAGGAGCCAACGACAAATGCGCCGTGCGCAGTTCAGCGTCGTCGTAGGCGAAAAGCGTTGCCAACCGGTTCACCAGGGCCTCGAAAACAGGGCCCCGGGCCGAACGGCCCCGTTCCAGGCCGCCGATTTGACCGTGCAGAATAGGGACGTTCTCCTGGATGGAGTTCTCGCCGGCGAGGACGGAATGGAGGTCGGCCAGCAAGGGCAGACCGTGGCGACTGGCCAGCTCGCGCCAGGAGGAGCGGGCTTCCTCATCAGGGGTGAGCAGGATGGCGTGGGTGCAGTAGTCGAACACGGCCTCCTGCCAGGGGGTGGGACGGCCGCCCACGTCCACGATCAGGGGCAGGTGGCGGTTGGCGATGTCCTGGCACATGCGGGCGATCCAACCCGGCGTGCCTTCGCCCTTGACCCGGATGCGGCGCACCAGCGCCTGGTCGGCCTCGTTGGCCCAGTCGCCTTCGCCGTCAGGGTAGGCGCGCAGCACGTAATGCGCCACAGAGCGGGCGCGCAGCGCCTGGGTCAGGCTGTAGGCCAGCACCGATTTGCCGCTGTGGGGCGGGCCACCGATCATCACAGCCGGGAAGAGTTCCATGTCTTTAATCTCCAATCTTTGATCTGATCCTTGCGAAAGTTTTGAACCTAGACATCTTCATATGGTGAATCTTTAATAAATAAGACAAGAATTTTGCTCACGGATGAACACGGATGAACACAGATTTTTTGAAAATTATTTTTATCCGTGTTTATCTGTGTAAATCCGTGAGCCATTTTTCTTGGTGGTTTGAGGCAAAGCTTCGCTTCGCAAGGACGTTTCCAGTTATGTTGGATGGACCATGACCGAAAGCACACTCGTTGTTACGATGGGCGGCCAGGCCCAGGTAGTGACCTTTGCCCTCGACTGGCTGCTGGCCCAGGGCAAGCCCATCCGCGAGGTGGTCGTGCTGCACCTGTCACCGGACGACGCCCGGACCAAACGGGCGCTGGCCCAGGTGGCGGCCGAATTCGAGGGTGATCGCTATGTAGCGCCCCATAGTGGGCTGGAGACGCCCTGCCGGTTACGGCTGGCGCCCATCCGCCGCATCTCCCATAAGTTCTTCGACGTCGCTCAGGATAAACTGGCCGACATCCGCGACGAGGCCGATGCCGACGCCACGTGGCAGACAGTGTATCACCTGCTGAGTTCTCTGAAAAACCAGGGGCGCTCACTGCACCTGTGCATCGCCGGCGGGCGGCGCATGATGGGCCTGCTGACGCTGAGCGCGGCCATGCTGCTGTGCGGCCACGACGACCGGGTGTGGCACATGTACACCTCGGCCGAGTTCCTGCGCCAGGCCCGAAACGGGGCCATCCTGCACGCCCGGCCCGAGGACGGCGTGCGCCTGATCCAGGTGCCGGTGGTGCCCTGGGGCGCGTACTTCCCCGCGCTGCGTAATCTGACGCGGCCGCCGGCCCAGGTCATCGCCGCCCAGACGGCGCACCTCGACCAGGCGGAGCGGGCGCGCTGCCGGGCGGTCGTCGCGCGCTTAACGCCGCGCCAGTTGGACGTCTTGCGCACCTTTGCTTCGGGCCTGCCCCCCCAGGAAGCGGCCGAAGTGCTGGGCATTTCTCTGAAAACGGTGGACAGCCACAAGACAGCCATCCTGGGCGAGTGCCGGGTGGCATGGTCGCTACCGGACGATGCCTGGCTGGACTATCACTTTCTGCACGACAAGTTCGGGCCGCTGCTGGACGAACTGTTTCCAGTGTAGCACAAATTGATGGCATTGACATCAGAGAAACCTCTGAAAAAGATCGGAGAAAGTTCTGATGACAGCGCACGATGGAGATGATATGATGGTTCTGTGGAGAAATGGAAAAAGGAGGGTGATATGCTAACATTGCAAGTGCATTTAGAGACGGTGACCCCCTTGTTTTTAGGGGGAGCCGATGCACGCGGCGCGCCAGAATTGCGGCCGGCTTCCTTCAAAGGGGCATTGCGTTTTTGGTGGCGGGCGTTGTGGAGTGGCGTGCATCCCAAGCGCTTTGACAAGCTGGCCGAAAAGGAAGAGCAAGTCTTTGGTAGCACCAACAGAGCCTCGCCGGTGATCCTACGTCTAGCTGGTGAGACGCCCCATGCGGAGTCCTGGACTTTCGGCAACATGGCCGGCATAGACTATCTCTTCTTCTCATTGCAAGGACGCCGTAAGCAACCTGACCGCCAAGGTTTTACGGCCGGGCAACGCTTCCGACTCACGCTGCAAACCCGGCCGGGTGCCAAGCAGGCAGAGCAAGCATATCGTCAAAGCTGTGCCGCTCTGTGGCTGCTTGTTCATCTTGGTGGGATGGGGGCACGCTCCCGACGCGGGGCCGGAAATTTGCGAGTTGTGAGGGTTGATGACGGCTGGCCAGATGAATTTCCGCATCTTCCCGTTCACACCAGGTCGGCCGAGAACTTTAGCCGTGAAATAAGCGGCGGGTTAGGCCGGCTATATGATGCGCTTAACTGGCCTAAGCCTAACAACCATTTGGCTGCTCAACCGGAGTATGATCTGCTACACCCCCAATCCGGGCCGATCTACGTTTTAGATAAAGAGTGGTCTTCCTGGCAGGCCGCTCTGGACGAAGTCGGGACCGCCTATCGGACGTTTCGCAGCCGCCGCCGGCCGGATTACGATAATGTAAAAGCTGTGGTTGCCGGCCATAGAAGCAAAATGCCCCCAGTGGAACGGGCCGCCTTCGGCTTGCCCATCGTTTTCTATTATCGTTCGCTGGGCGGCCAGCGGGGCACACTAGAAGGCGAAAAGGCTAGCCGCCGCGCCTCGCCTCTCTTTTTCCATGTTTCCTGCTTAGCCAACGGTAAGTACGTCGTTAGCTTTGTCCACTTTCAAGCGCGGCTGTTGCCGAAAGGAAGTGGGCTTAAACTAAAGCCACGCGGCCGCCCCGTATTTACTAAGTCTCCACGTAACAAACCGATCCTCGATTTCTTACGGGCGATTGGTGAACCCGGACATAAGGACAAACAGGGTGATTTGTTTATTGCCCCGCTGTGGCAGGTCGTGTACCCGACGGAGGAAGCAGAATGACGACAGCCAATCAGATGCCATCGGCTTTACTTGTCTTCAGCATCGGCCCTGTGCAAGATTTCATCGCCGCTGCTCGCCGCACCCAAGACCTTTGGATGGGCAGCTACATTCTGGCTTACCTGTCCGCCGCGGCGATGCGGGAGGTAGTTGCAGATCCGAAAGACCCCAAAGAGATTCTCTACCCGGTGCTAGACGACCAGCCCATTATCGAGAAGCTTTGGAAGAATCAGTTGGCAGAACCACGCAGCCTGACTCTTGCCACGTTGCCCAATAAGTTTACTGCTGGAGTGACCTCCGTTTCCGACGGCGCAGCGCTTGCGCAACGAGCCGAGAGTGCTGTTCATAAAGCGTGGCGTGAGATTGCTGAAGCGGTTGAGGCGAACTTTCCTGCCCCTTTGGTACAGGTCGGCCCGGATTGGAAGGCACGCTGGGATGAGCAGGTGCGGCCCGAACGCTGGATTGAGACTTATTGGGCGGTCTATCCGCATGGTGGGCAGAGCTATGGTGAATATAACCGCCGCGCTGAGCGAGCGTTTGAGTCCCGTAAAAGCGCGCGGAACTTCATAGCCGCCGAGGAACCCGGCGAAAAATGTACGGTGTGCGGCATCCGCGCTGCGCTCACAGGTGAAGCCGAGAAGCCGCGCTGGAAAATGCGGGAAGAGTGGCAGGGAATTGCCAAAACGCTACATGAGCGGGGCGAGTCAAACGATCCCGTGTACAAGGGTCTTTCCGCCGCTCTAAGCGGCGAAGGCAACGAGCGCCTGTGCGCCATCTGCACCGTGAAGCGTTTTGCCCAGCGGTTTTACTTTGAGAAGAGGTTAGAATTGAAAGGGGGTTTCCCCTCTACAAGCAGCATTGCTACTGTAATGTTTCGCCGGGAGGTTATGCGGCCGGGAATGACGGCGATCCGGAAGGCGTTCACGGATGCACTTAAAACCCACCGGGTTCCTCAAACGTTATCGCGCAGAGCATTCGCAGGTTTGGATCCCCGGGATCCATTGCAAAAGTACGATGGGGATCTTTTCTACATCGAAACTTATACTGCCAAGCGGATGCAGGACGATTATGGGATGGACTTTGCAGATAACAACGAACATCAGATTTTGCGTGCCGTCCGCTCTTCAGCACAAGTGTTCCGCCGCGAGGCTGCCAAAGCCAAAATCCGCTTGCCGCCCAAATACTACGCCGTTCTGTTGATGGATGGTGATCATATGGGCAAACGGTTGAGCCAGGCAAACTCTCTCGAAGAGCACCGCGCATTGAGCGAGAGCCTGCGCGTCTTCTCTGTCAAACATGTGCAGGAAATCGTAGAAAATCAATACCTGGGCCGGGTGGTCTATGCAGGGGGCGACGACTTGATGGCCTTTCTCCCGCTAGATACTGTCCTGGACGCTGTCCGCGACCTGAACCGGGTTTTTCAGGAGACTATCGGACTGACGGCCAGCGCCGGCATTGTGATCGCGCACCACACCGCTCCGCTGGATGGCGTCCTCAAAGTCGCCCGCGAAGCTGAAAAAGAAGCTAAAGAGAGCTATGGGCGGAACGCTGTTGTTTTTACTGTGCTGAAACGCTCCGGTGAACCGCTGAAAGTCGGTGCGCGTTGGCAATACGCCGACACACTGGCGCTGGTACGCGAATTGCGAGACCACTTTTTGGGAGAAGTAAACGGCCAAAAAGTCGAACTTTCCCCCCGGTTTGCCTTTGAAGC
Organism: uncultured Anaerolineales bacterium; assembly: GCA_964439175.1. Taxonomy (GTDB): domain Bacteria; phylum Chloroflexota; class Anaerolineae; order 4572-78; family NAK82; genus CAYTNQ01. Next base: position 16,478 of record CAYTNQ010000051.1, read on the forward strand.
GGAACGTGAAGCACGCGCCCTGACCAAGTTGGGGCGCGCAGCTCACAAAGCCGCTCTCGCCCGGCTGTTGAAACGCCATGGCGAAGGAGTCAATCCCGAACTCGCGGGAAAGTTTGCCGACCTGGGCGCTGGGTTGAGCGGGCATCTTCCGAACTATGCCCTGGAAACTGCTCATTGGATGCTGCTGGCTCGTTTTCTGGCCTCGGCAGGAGAGGAGGAATAATCATGTGGTTGTTCATCGAACCTTCAGATGTCTGGCTCTTTCGGGACGGCAAACCTTTCGACGCCGGGGCCGACCACCGAGCTGCCAGCCTGTTCCCACCCAACCCGTCCACTCTGCAGGGAGCTATCCGCTCAAACGTGCTGGCTTTGTATGGTGTGGATTTTGAAGTCTTTCGCCAGGGCAAAGCTGCTCCAGAAATCCACGCGCAAATTGGCTATCCCCCAACGCCCGGGACCAAAGGAAACGCTTCGGGCAGGCTTGGCTCACTACAACTCAATGGCCCCTATCTCGCCCGGCGCGAACATGGCAAAATCCGGCCTTACTTCCCCTGTCCCTTGGACTTGCTGGAAGTGGATGGGAAGATTACTCGTCTCAAGACGCAACAAAACCCACCTTTTAAGGCCAATTGGCCATCAAACAGCACCCTTGTTCCTCTGATAGTTCCTGACGAAAAGACCCCCGGCGAGGGAGTCATCGGCTGGCTTTCGGAGGAAGGGTTGGAACAGTATCTCAATGGAGATATTCCTCCCAAGGGAGAATTTGTTCCCCATAGGACGTTGTTCGAGCAAGAACCTCGCTTCGGAATCGGACTCGAAACGGGCCGCAAACGTCCCCAAGAGGGGTTGCTGTACCAGGTGGAGTACATCCGTCCCCAAAAAGGGGTAGGGCTGCTGGTCGAAGTGCAGGGGCTGGAGGAGAGCCAATGGGGGCAGTCTGGCGTCTTCAGCATGGGCGGCGAAGCGCGGGCCTCCCGTTACCAGGTGCTGGGGAACGAACTCGAAAGGCTTTCATCGCTTAGGGACGGTTCGAAGCTTTACCTGCCTATTCCCACTTACTTCAAGAATGGTTGGCTGCCGGGAAGGTGGGGCGATTTTTTCAATCCGGCGCCAACATTGAAATCCGCTGCGGTGGGACGCCACCGGGCAATTGGCGGTTGGGACGTGGCCCACAACCGGCAAAAGCCTATACGCCGTTTCGTGCCCGCTGGCAGTGTATACATTTTCGATCAATCTTTGAAGCCGACCGGTAAACCGGTCTGCGACGACGATACCGACGCCCAAATGGGCTACGGTACATATTTCATTGGGAGGTGACCCCATGTTTTCTCACGCTGTATTGACCTATATTTTTGTGGAAACCCCCTTGCACGCCGGGAGCGGTCGCGGCATGGGCGGCATTGACCTGCCCATCCAACGCGAGCGCACCACCGGTTATCCACTGGTGCAGGCTTCCGGTATAAAAGGCAAGCTGCGGGCCGAAGCCACTTCGCGAGCCACAGGCAATGCAGACATGCTCAAGAAGGTCAACGCCATCTTTGGGCCAGAAGCCGAACCCGGCAAATCTCCGGACCACGCCGGGGCCCTCTCGCCCGGCGACGCCCGCCTCCTGCTGCTGCCGGTGCGCTCTCTAACCGGAGTGTTTGCCTGGACGACCAGCGCCAACGTGCTGGCCCGCTTCGTTCGAGATTTGAATGCTGCCGGAGTGCAGGGCGTCTCGTGGAACGTCTCCGACCCTGGCGAGGGAAAGGCCCTGGTGGCGACGGACAACGACGTGACCGGCGGGGGAAAGGTGGTGCTCGAAGAGTTCAGTTACGACCCGCAAACCTCGAACGTGGTGCAACAAATCGGAACCTGGCTGGCGGGAAACGCGCTACCGCACCGTGAGACCCAGCAGGGAAAGGTGAACGAATACGCCTACTGGCGGACGAAACTTCCCAAAAGCTTGGTGGTGTTGCCCGAAGACGATTTCCGCGACTTCGCACTGTACGCCACGGAAGTGGTAACGCGTGTCCGGTTAGAGAATGAGACCAAAACTGTTGCCAGGAGAGCGCTCTGGACGGAAGAAAGCCTGCCTGTCGATACGCTGATGTACACCCCGGTCTACGCCATGAACCTACGTCAGGGGAAAAATGGAAAGCTCGATATGGACGGTAAAGCTGTGTTGGAATTCGTTAGACAAATTGAACCGGAACGCATCCAGCTTGGAGGCGACGAAACCGTCGGGCGCGGGCTGGTCGCCCTCCGGTTTGGGGAGGTGAACAATGTCTGAGCCGGCAATTTCCCGACAACAATCCCTCGACCAGCAGCGGGCGGAACGGGCTTACAAGAACGTAACCGCCATCAACGAGCAGCCCGACGACAAACTGAAAAGCCGCTATAGCTCGCTGGCCCGCAAAGTTCCTGCCATGATCCAGACCAACGGGCTGGGACAGGCGCTGGCCTTCCTGCGCGCTAAGGCTGGTTCGCCCAAGGACCGCGATAGTGAAAAACCAGAAAGAAAGTCACACCGTCTGGTTTATGAGCATATCTCCGCCTGGGTGATGAAGCAATTGAACCAGGACGAGACCGGCAGTCTTTTGGAGTGGGTGATCCAGAACGACAGCCCAACCTACCGCCGGGCCACCAACGAGGCCATGGCCTTTCTGAACTGGCTGAAACGCTGGGCGGAGGCGATTTTGCCGGAACCCGTCGAGGAGGAGTGACCCATGGCCGATTACCCCCTCCCCTTGGACACCGTGCGGGCTTTCCGTGCGGCCGAGCGCGGCTGCCGCAACTTCGGCCTGCTATACGACCGTTATGTCGGCTACGGCCCGGATTGGTCCATGGAAGGCAATCAAAAATATCAGGAAGCCGCACGCTTGGTGGATGCGGCCAATCGCTGGGCCGGCGACGCGGCTTATCAAGCTATGTACCAGGCTGTGCGCAAGCGTTGGCAGAAAATCATGGCCAACAATGGAGCCGAGTCGTTTACAGCTACCCCCGAATGGCGGCTGGTCGTTGGCCTGGGCCGGGACAGCGCCTTTGAAACCGGGTTAACATTGCATCGCGTCTATGGCTTTCCCTACGTACCGGGCAGCGCCCTTAAGGGCATGACCAAAGCGTGGGCTGAAGCAAATGAGGGAATTGAAAAATCTGAAATGGAGGCCGTCTTTGGCCAGCCGGAGAAGGCGGGTGTGGCCATTTTCTTTGACGCCCTGCCCGTGTCTCCACCTCGACTGGCCGTGGACATAATGAACCCTCACTACCCAGACTATTACAGGCCAGGTCACCGCTGGCCGCCAACTGACTGGCAAAGCCCCGTACCTGTTTACTTCCTCACCGTCGCCGCTGGGACGGAATTCCTCCTTGGCGTTGGGGTACGCAGCAGCGCAACTGACAAAGCTGCCCTAGTCCGCACCTGGTTGCAGCGGGCCCTGCAAGAAATGGGCGTCGGTGGCAAAACCACCAGCGGGTATGGGTATTGGGAGGTATAACGCTCGTGGAACCGCCGGTACCTCCGATTGACCGCTTAGTACAATGCGCTAAGGACAACCTCTCAGAAGAGTGGCTAAAAGATTTTTTGAAAGGGGAAGAATATTTACCTCCCGGTTTAGAAGAGCCTGGCAGCGATGTCGGCCCAGCTCTACAGCAGTATCTATTCGAGAGGGAGCCGTTCTATGTGAGTTACCGGCTCTTCCCAATAGATACTTTGTCCAGGCTGACCCGCGAACAGCGTGGTGATCAATCTACCCTCTCTAAAATTGAGCTGCTCCGGCTTCTATTTGATCAATTAAACATCCCGCCCTTTCCGTCTATTGACTGGCGTTATGAATTGCCGGTCTTTCAGGATTATTTATGGAGTCGTGATACTGAAGACAAATTGTACTCCCGTAAGACCCTGATCGTCAAAGGCGTTCTACAAGATGCCTGGACCAAGCTTGAGGCTCTGTTGCGAATTATGTTGATATTTTATCAGAAGCTTTTTGACCACCATTTGGATGCTGACTTAGGAGGAGCATTCGACAGGGCGATAACTACCAACAACATGGCCTTCAGGCTGAAGGGCATAGAGCAAATAGAGGAGCTATTCAACAAAGACAAGCTTCTTCAACAAATCAGTTGGTGTCTCTGTTATAGAGAGACCCCATTTAGCAACTTGAACACCGCATCAATAAGGCAAGCGAAGGATGATCGCAACAGACTAGCCCACTGGGACAGCGATAGAGTCGCCGAGATTTCAAGGCAGGATGAAAAGTTCATAAACGGGTTCTTTGACGCTGTGAAGTCAGCCGTCAAAGAGATCAGGCATAACAACTTGGCACCAACGACCTTGATTATTGTAAACCGGGGCAATGATGTTTACGGCCGAGGTATTTATGGATTTGTAGATGAGCGATTTTTGTTAAGTAACCAACAGGAGGATTACGTCGGGTTGCCTTTACGTTGGTTCTATTCTGAATCGTCAACCCATTATCCGTTTTTTCATCCCTTCTTCTTTGTTGATCCTCCCACAGAGGGCATTTTCGAGCCCAAATTGATTTCAAGGGATGAAGTGATTTCAAGATATTTGGAGTTATCGGAATAAAATGGGCATCATGCACTTTGCCGGACTGGGTAAACCCATCGGCATCGGCCTGGGCAGTGCCTATATCGAAATCGGGCAATAGAGTAGGATCGACCGGCAAGCTCGTTATCGAGAGCTAGGCGGCGGGCTGGCTGATCCGCTCACGGGCAACGCTTTGCAGATGGTGGAAGGAGGACAAGGTCATGACTCGACGAGTAATCGTCCTGATTTTGGGCGGTCGTCTTACCCCCAATCTGGTTGGTATTCTGGCACTCCAGCCCATTATGGTAGAATTTGTGGTGTCGGAAGATACACCAGCGCGCCATTCGGAGATCTGTGCCGTACTGAAGCAATTTGCCAGTATGGAAGACTTGGCTCAACCTCGATGCGTTTCAGCCTACGACTTCCTGACCAACCGTGATGCCTGTCTGAACATCGCCCGATCCCATCCAGATGCAGAAGTGATCTTTGACGTGACATCTGCCCCAAAGATTATGGGTTTTGCCGCCTATGAAGTCGCCCGGTTTTTGAACCAACGGGCTATAGTTGTGGATACGGCCAACGGTCGCCTTATAGACCTGATACCACCCGCCGCAGACCCTGCGCCGATTGAGATCAGTTTGGAGCAATATCTGGCCTGCTATGGTCGCCGACCTGTGCCGACTTTCGACTTCGGCCAATTATCCGTGGAACGCCAGAAAGCCATTGAAGCCGCGCGTTATCTGGCAACTACAGGAACGGTAGCAGCCGAGGTTCTGGACAAGATGCGGTCATGGAGCCAGGGTAAGGGCAAGCGCACTATCCCCTTCAAGAAAACACAGCCGTTATCATCCGAAATGCAAGGGGTGCTATACAAACTCCAATCCTTTGGTCTTATAACCAACTTACAAGAACAGACTGATGGGCGGGTCCGGTATACCATTCCGAATGATATGGATTGGAATTATCTGGCGGGGATCTGGTTAGAAGTCTTCGTTTGGGACCAGGCCAGACAGTGTCTGGATGATGAAGGACAACCTTTGTTTCGGGATAGTGATTTGGGCTTCAGTTTTGAAATCCCCTCTGATGGAGCGCGCAAAGAAATTGATGTAGGCTGTGTCTTCTATGGTCAACTGATTCACACCTCATGCAAAACGGGAGCGAATCCGTTTAAGACTCAATATTTAGATGAACTACGCGCAGTGAGCAGCTTGATTGGCGGTCGTTTTACCAGTCGACTTTTCATCACCAATGCTTTCCCACCATCTGACGGTGATCCGGACTACACTCGCTTCCTGGCCCAAGCGAAGGATCGGGAAGTAGTTGTGGTGACGGGACAGGAGCTACCAAACGTAGGTAACATTTTGAAACAACAGGCTCTTCGACCTACATATCGGAGAATTTAAGAGAATTCGCAGAGGTAGAAACAATGCTCCTGCTCAACTTCTCCCACCCTCTGCCCCCTGACCAGGTGAAACAGATCGAGGAATTAACCGGCCAATCCCTGGAGGAGGTGCGCCACCTGCCGGTCCAGTTCGACCCGCAACAGCCCTTTGCGCCCCAGGTGGAGGCGGTGGTGGCCGGCTGTAAGTTGACGCCGGAGGCGTGGCAGACGGAGTCCCTCCTGATCAACCCGCCCGCGCTCAACGCCATCGCCGTCACGCTGCTGGCCGAGCTGCACGGGCGCATGGGCTACTTCCCGCCGGTGGCCCGCCTGCGCCCGGTGGCAGGCAGCACGCCGCCGCGCTTCGAAGTGGCCGAGGTGATCAACCTGCAGCAGGTGCGAGATGCGGCGCGGCGCAGACGATAACGTAATCAGTGCGTGGCACAGGAGGTCCTGTTTGGCTCACCCACTCTTGCCATCTGAATTCACTCTGGCCCGCTATCGCCTCACCCTGGAGGCGCTGGAGCCGCTGCACCTGCCGCCCTTCAAGGGCAGCGCCCTGCGCGGCGGCTTCGGGCATACCTTTAAGCGCCTGGCCTGCGCCGAGCCCTGGCCCTGCGGCCAGCGCTGCGAACGGGGCAACGCCTGCCCCTACGGCTACATCTTCGAGACCTCGCCGCCAGCGGACAGCGAGGCGCTGCGCACTATCCGCGAGGTGGCGCGCCCCTTCGTCATCCAGCCGCCCCATGACCCGCGCACCGAGATCCCCGCCGGCGAGCGCCTGACCTTCGGCCTGGTCCTCATTGGCCAGGGCATCAACTACCTGCCCTACTTCATCGCCGCCTTCCACGAGTTGGGAAAGATTGGGTTGGGACGTACGCGGGGGAAGTACCGGCTGCTGGCGGTGGACGCGGTTTCGACCCCCTCCCCAACCCTGAGCGCCCAATGGTCCCCTGCACAGGGGAAAGCCTCCCTGAAGCGCAGCGGAAGGGACCCCCTGCCAGGGGGAGGGAGCGACACCCTCTCCCCCAACCCCTCTCCCTCCCAGGGAGAGGGGAGTACTCCCTCCCCCTCCGAGGGGGTCCCTTCCGCTCCGTCTTCCGTCCTTCGTCCTTCGTCTCTTAGCTGGAGTACTCCCTCCCCCTCCGAGGGGGTCCCTTCCGCTGCGCTTTCGGGAGGCTCCGCTCAGGGCCGGGGAGGGGGTCTCCCCATCTACCGCGCCGAGGACGAGACGATCCGCGCCGTCAACGCCAGCATCGGTGCGGATGCCATCCTCGAGCGCGCGGCGGCGCTGTCGCCCGAGCGGGTCACGCTGGAGTTCCTGACGCCAACCCGGCTCAAGTACCAGGGCCGCTGGGCGAAAGAGGGACCGCCCTTTCACGTCCTGCTGCGCCGCCTGCTGGACCGGGTCTCGTCGCTGAGCTACTTCCACTGCGGGCAGCAGTTCGAGGCCGACTTTCGCGGCCTGATCGAGCGGGCGGCCGGGGTGCGGATCGCCCGCGCCCAAACCCGGTGGGAGGACTGGTCCCGCTTCTCCGGCCGCCAAAAGCAACGCGTGGAGATGGGCGGGCTGGCCGGCCAGGTGACCTACGCTGGAGACCTGCGCGACTACCTGCCGCTGCTGGCGCTGGGGGAGTGGGTGCACGCCGGCAAGGGGACGGTGTTCGGGAATGGGAGGTATGGGGTCGGGAGTAAGGAGTCGGGAGTAAGGGAGTAGGGAGTAGGGAGTAAGGGATGCAAACACATCTCAGAATTGAGATGGAAATGGTTGGGGGTGGGCAGGTCCGGGTTCAGATGGAAAGCGAGGCCGCCGGGCAGGGGCGCCTGGACACCATCAAGTACCAAGAGTACTGCTAAGGGTCCATAAAAGAATAAGTTCCTGCACTTCCACCGGTTTTGCCAAAGAAATCCACCTCAAATGCGGGAAGTTGTTTATTTACGGACCCTAAAGAGAGGAGAATTATGGATCTGATTACATTTGGCAAAACCTTAGCCGAGCTATCTAAAGATGCAAAGGAGGTCATTTCTTTGGGCGCTGAAGCTGCCCCGCTTGTCGGCCTTCTTGTCTCCAAGGGGAAGCAGACCTGGACCTATTTGATTGGGCGTAGGGAGGAGAAGGTTGAAGAAAAGGAAGATATCGCCATTGCAGTTCAAATCAACCGTCCGATTGCTCAGAATGTGAAGGAATACCTGGAGCGGGAAGGGATCGATGCACACCTGGTGGTCGTGACAAACAGTCAGGATGGTGTGTCCATCAAATACCTGGACAACGACAAAGTGGACCAGTGGCGGGAGGTAGTTGCTGACTTCTTCCAGGAAGTGCAGCGCATACAGCGGGAGTGGGGTGCAAAGACCTTTCATCTCTTCTTCGCCACGCCCAACGCCTTGGCGTTCACGCTAGGCTGCAAGATGAGCCTCCACTACAACATACGGGTGTACAACTGGGTAGCTGAGGAGCTTTCATACATCCGCGTGATGACTTTGCCAAGGGATATCCGTTAGCAGTGAAAGGAGTGCTCGATCTCCCAACTGGTGAGGTCTTTGACTGATGATCCTATCCCTCCCCTCCGCCTTCACTCTGGCCCGCTATCACTTCGTGCTGGAGGCGCTGGAGCCGCTGCACCTGCCGCCTTTCAAGGGCAGCGCGCTGCGCGGCGGCTTCGGCCATACTTTCAAGAGGTTGGTCTGCTTTCAACCCAAACCCTGTGGGCAGCGCTGCGAACGGGGCAACGCCTGCCCCTACGGCTACATCTTCGAGACCTCGCCGCCGGCGGACAGCGAGGCACTGCGCACCATCCGCGAGGTGGCGCGCCCCTTCATCATCCAGCCGCCCCATGACCCGCGCACCGAGATCCCCGCCGGCGAGCGGCTGACTTTCGGCCTGGTCCTCATCGGCCAGGGCATCAACTACCTGCCCTACTTCATCGCCACCTTCCGCGAGTTGGGAAGGCAGGGCCTGGGACGCGCGCGGAGTAAGTATCGCTTGCTGGCATTGGACGCGGTTTCGACCCCCTCCCCGGCCCTGAGCGCCCAATGGTCCCCTGCACAGGGGAAAGCCTCCCT
>CAYTNQ010000052.1:0-25372 GCA_964439175.1 uncultured Anaerolineales bacterium
GATCTCTCCCCCCCTCAGTCCCCCCCGCTGGGAGGGAAGCTTGGCTCCTCCCCCTGCGAGGGGTTTTCATGGGTAGGTTTTTGGGACTGGCGGATCTCTCCCCCCCTCAGTCCCCCCCGCTGGGAGGGAAGCTTGGCTCCTCCCCCTTGCAGGGGGAGGCCGGGAGGGGGTATAATCTCCAGGCGCGTCCCGAGAATCCCCCCTGTCGCGAGGAGATGCCATGCAGCCCAGGATGCCGTTGCTGCCAATCGTAGGCCTGGCGCTGGCCACGTTGCTGGCGTTCGAGTGCTGCGCGCTGGCGCCCATCGCCAGGCTGATTCCGCCCACGGCCACGCCCATCGTCATCCTGGTGACGGCCACACCGACGAGGACGCCGCTGCTGCCGCCCCCTACCCGCACGCCGACCCCAATCCCCAGCGACACACCCATCCCGCTCCCCACCCCCACTCCCATCCTCTTTCCTACCAACACGTCCCTGCCTCCCACCCAGGTGCCTTCGCCCACACCGACGCCTTATGACTTCGTCGTCGTCCGGCAGCGCATGTGGACCAACGAGGAAAATGGCGGGGTGAGCCAGGATGGCACGGTGATCGGCTGCGGCTATGGCCACCAGATCTACGTCTGGGTCATCGACGCCGCCGGCAACCCGCTGGACGGGGTAGTCATCGGCGATGCCTTCAACAACCCGCGCCACATCAGCGGCGAAAAGGGGCCGGGCCACGCCGTGTACGATCTACACATGAACGGCTATCGCCTCATGGTGGTGGAGGACACCGGCGCCAGGCGCCCGGTCACCAGCGAGCTCAGCCCGGTGATGAGCAGCAACGATTGGGAGATCCCCATCCCCTGGCTGATCGAAGCCCATTACTGCGCCACGGAAGCGGAGTGCCTGGCGCGCCGCGCCGACCCCAACCGGGTGGGCAGCAACTCCCTGTGCTGGGGGCACTATTCGTATGAGATCACCTTTCAGCGGATGTGGTGAGATGGGGGTAATCACCAAAGGAAATACGCTTGAGCTATACACATAAAGATGCTATAATATACACATCACGCATTGCCAGCACAGGAGGTTCAGCATGCGAACGAACGTCGTCATTGACGACGAACTAATGGCCCAGGCGATGAAACAAACCGGCCTTAAAACCAAGAAGGCGGTGATTGAAGAGGCCCTTCGCACCCTGGTTCGCCTGAAATCCCAGGAACAGGTACGCTCCCTACGGGGTAAGTTGCATTGGGAAGGTGACCTCGACGCGATGAGACAAGGGCGGTCCGCGCGTGTGGATTGTTGATTCGTCGGTCTGGATCGACTACTTCAACGGCGAAATCACGCCTCAAACGGACCTGCTAGACACTGCACTGGGGCAGCGGGAGATCGGTCTGGGTGACGTCATCCTGGCAGAAGTCCTGCAAGGCTTCCGGGACCAAAAGGACTTCGAAAAAGCCCGGGACGCCTTGCTGCGATTCCCGGTTTTTACCATGGGAGGCGTGGAGATAGCCCTCAAGAGCGCCGAGAACTACCGCCTGCTACGCCGTCGCGGTATCACCGTGCGCAAAACAGTGGACTGTTTGATCGCTACGTTTGTCATCGAAAATGGGTTTTCGCTGCTGTACAGTGACCGGGACTTCGATCCCTTTGAAGAACATCTGAAATTAGGCGTCGTCCGCTGACGCTTGTTTCTCGCCGTATTGCCGAGGGTAAGCTGTTTGGACCACGAAAGCCGCGAAATAACGCGAAAGCCACGAAAGGAGACCATCCTTTTCGCGCGTTTCGTGCCTTTTCGCGCGTTTCGTGATCCAAACACCCCCTCAAAGGAAATGCACTTATGTCTAAACCACTCTCGACGAAGGGGCACGAGTTCAACCTGTTGTCTTATCATACCATCGGTGCCTGCATTGATGTCCAGCGGCAATTGGGCGTCCATTGCATGGAGGTGGACTATCAACGCGCTTTGGAATTGGCACTGCCCAAACGTGGCCTGCAATTTCAGCGTGAGGTAGAGATTCCCATTACCTTCGACGGGGTGGTGGTCACCAAGAGGCGGGTGGATTTCGTTGTCTGGAACGATATTGACGAGTTGCTGCTGGAAACTAAAGCCAGGAGTGTCATCTTGCCTGAAGATGTGGAGCAATGTCTGCTCTACTTGCACCAGGGTGGCTATGAGCTGTGTCTGCTGGTCAATTTTGGAGAGAAGCCATTGGGCGTGCGCCGCTATGTGCACACGCCCCAAGACCCAGAGTAACTACATCCATTTATGAGGATAGTATACTGTAGCCATAATTGGGGTGTCAATCCAGGAGAAGCACATGAGCGAATACCAATACTACGAATTTCAGGCTATCGACCGGCCTTTGACCCCAGAAGAACAGGCGGCAGTCAGCCGGTTATCCAGCCGGGTGGACCCCCACCCCTGGCGCGCGGTGTTCACCTATAGCTACAGCGACTTCCCTGGAAATCCGGAAAAGATCCTGGCCCAATACTACGACGCCATGCTGTATCTGGCCAATTGGGGCAGTCACCGGCTGATGTTTCGGTTTCCCGAATCGGCCATCGACCTCGAGCGAGCAGGGGCGTACTGCCGTCCATATTTTGTGGAAGAGTACCTTTCTTTTTCCACTGTCGGCGAGCAAGTGATTCTGAATATCGAATTTCGTGAAGAGGAGGGTGGAGGCTGGATAGAAGGAGAAGGATGGCTTGCTTCGCTGATTCAGCTTCGGGAGGATATTTTGCAGGGCGATTATCGGGTGCTGTATCTGGCTTGGCTCAAGGCTTTGGAGATGGAAGATGTGCTCGAGTCTGTTACTGAGCCACCGCCGCCGCCCGGCCTCCGCACCCTGACGCCAGCGCTGCGGAGTTTCGTCGAGTTGTTCGAGGTGGACGAGGACTTGATCCAGGTGGCGGCCGAAGCGAGTGGGGAAGCGCAGCCCATCTCCGAGGACGACCTGCGCCGGGCGATCGCCAAACTGGCGCCCGAGGAGCGGGACGCCTTTCTACTGCGCCTGGCCCAGGGGGAACCCCGCCTTTCCCTGGCCTTCAAGCGCCGGCTGGGGGCGTTTATGACCCCACCCCACCTGTGCCGCACCACAGGTGCAAGGCAGGCTGAGGCGAGAGCGCGGCGCACGGTGGGGCAGCTCTTCGCCGAGGCAGAAGAACTGCGGGAACGCGAGCGCAAGGAACAGGCTGCCAGGGCGGAGGCCAAACGCGTGGCCGAATTGGAAGCCTTAGCCGGACGGGGGGAGCGTGCCTGGCAGGAGGTGGATACGCTGATCCAGCAATCCACCGGCAAGGCCTACGACCAGGCAGTGAAGTTGTTGGTGAAACTGAAGGAATTGGCGCAACATCAAGGGCAAGAAAGTGCCTTCCAGTCGCGCCTGGAGCGCATTGAGGAGGGGTATGCCCGTCGCTCCGCGCTGATGAAACGCTTGCGCAAGGCGGGGTTGATTTGAGCTAGACTTAACATAACTTTCCGAAGGGTTGATATGAGGCTGGCCCGATTCATCAAGCATCGACAGCCTGGCTGGCAAGAAGCACGACCAGATGACGCGACCGGCTACACCCTTTGAATCACTGAGATACTGATCCCACTGAGGTTCACTGAGCCGGGGCTCCCTTTTTCAGTGCCCTCAGTGCGTCAGTGATTCCAAGAACCGCCCCTATCGGCTCAATTTTGTTGATGAAGGCGTTTGGACCACGAATGCCGCGAAATAACGCGAAAGCCACGAAAGGAAACCATCCTTCACAGGTTGACCTAAGCCGTTTTTTTGCTGTCTTTGCGCCTTCCCCGCACCGCGCCGCTCAGCGGGGCAGGTGTGCGTCTTTGCGTTGATTATTTGACACAAGGTAGGAGATGTGAGTAATCACCAAAGTATCAGCCTATTGACGCCAGGCGCTTATGATGTATAATATGATGTATATCGATGAGGGAGGTATCTTCGATGACCCGGATGGTGCGTAAACAGGTATACATCGAACCCAGGCAGGAGGCTCTGCTCAAACGGTTGGTGCGGGAAACAGGCGCGACGGAAGCCGATCTCATCCGGCAGGCGATTGACTATCAAACCAAAGCGCTCCTTTTCCCCCGGCGTGATTTGAGGGCCTGGCAGGAGGAGCGAGATTTCATCCGGCGCTTGATCGAGCAGGGTCCCGTGCCCGGCAAGCGGCGCTGGCGGCGTGAGGATCTCTATGAGCGATAGAATCTTCGTCGATACCAACGTGCTGGTCTATGCCTATGACCGCTCGGAGCCGTACAAACAAGGGCGAGCGCTGGAGGTATTGGACCGCCTGGCTCTGACCGGAACGGGCGTGATCAGCACCCAGGTCCTCTCAGAATTCTTCGTAGCCGTGACGCGCAAGATCGCCGCACCGTTGAGCGTGGACGAAGCGTACGACCGACTGCGCAACTATCTCCAAGCCTGGGCCCTTCTCGACCTGACCGGTATGGTCGTGCTGGAGGCCGCCCGCGGCGTGCGGGACCACCAGTTCCACTTCTGGGACGCCCAGATTTGGGCCGTGGCCCGCTTGAACCAGATCGCGCTGGTCTTCAGCGAGGACTTTAGCCCGGGCGCTGTCGTCGAGGGGGTCCGCTTTGCAAATCCTTTTGACCCGGATTTCAAGCTGGAGGAGTGGGTGGGGTGATCCAGGGCTACTGCCTGGGCGCGGATAGCCCGGATTGATTCGTGATCCAAACACCCCGATTGCTTTGTCCGTGTTCTTTTCGGTCCGTGAGTCGAGAAATGGGCTGCCCCTCGGATCTGCTGCGATTCGCCGGCATGGCAGAACACGGATGGGCAGGATGTAACGGATTCGCCCATGACGGCGCAAGAGTCCGTTACATCCTGCGCATCCGTTGTTCTTATACGACCCCGGTCGAAACCATCGGCGAGGTGGTGGTCACCAAACCGGCCGGGAAATTCACGCCAAAGTGATGTGCAAATTTCGGCTCGAGATTCGTTTATTATAAGTAGAAGGCTGTTGAGTCCACCTGCACGTTGACATGAGGCTAGCCCGATTCATCAAGCATCGACAGCCTGGCTGGCAAGAAGCACGACCAGATGACTCGACCGGCTACACCCTTTGAATCACTGAGACACTGAGCTCACTGAGGTTCACTGAGCTGGGGCTCCCTTTTTCAGTGCCTTCAGCGCCCTCAGTGGATCAGTGGTTTCTAAGAACCGCCACGATCGGCTCTATGCCGGCATCATCTGGATGTGTGCTGAAGGGTGCCACCCATCTGGCGGCCGCCGGCCGCCGGCGGACCCTTAGCACCTGAGTACCTGCCGGCTATTGTCCCTGGCCATAAATTGTGGTATTCTTAAGGTAGGGCGTAGGAATTGTAGCTTCGGTGAGGGAGAAAGATGGCCGGCACCGGTCATCGTTACACCAATCTGGTTCGCTCCGGCTAAGGAGCAGGGTCACGGGTCGCATGGCGCGCTGCGCGAGTTTGGCGACCCTTTGTGTTTAGTGGCTTTAGAAGGCCAGCGGGGAGAGCGACGTCTGAATATGGAGACTGGACAGAGAAGGGGCAGGTAATGACACCGTCACCAGGTGAGCTTCCTCCCGTCGGCGCCATCCTGAGCGGCCCGCACTGGCCGGGCCGGGTGCGCGTGGTGCGCGCCGAAGCGCGCGGCACGCGCCGGGTGCTGATCGAGGCCGTCACCCTGGACGGCCAGGCGCGCCTCATCTCCCGCCTGTTCAAACGCGAAGAGCTGGCCAGCTTGCAGGTGGAAGCCGAAAGCGAGCGGCCCACCCTGGATGGCGACCCGGTCGGCTTCCGCCTGGCCGCCGAAGCCACCCGCATCCGGCTGGCCTATACCTACGACCCGCAACTCGCCGTCAGCGTCGCTCGCATCGACCCCCTGCCGCATCAATTGGAAGCCGTTTACCACTATATGCTGCGCCAGCCTCGCCTGCGTTTCTTATTGGCCGACGACCCTGGCGCCGGCAAGACGATAATGGCCGGACTGCTGCTCAAGGAACTCAAGCTGCGTGGCGCCGTCACCCGCACCCTGATCGTGGCCCCGGCCAACCTGGCCCCCCAATGGCAGCGGGAGATGGCCGAGAAGTTCGACGAGCCCTTTGACCTGGTGGACCGGGCAGCATTGGCCGCCCGGGGCAGCCGTGCCTGGGAGTTGAGCGACCAGTGCGTGGTCTCGCTGGACTTCGCCTGGCGGCCCGACGTGCTGGAGAGCTTGGCCCGCGCCCGGCGCTGGGACCTGACCTTCGTGGACGAGGCACACAAGATGGCCGCCTACCAACGCGGGGCCAAGTTGGAGCGCACGCGCCGCTACCGGCTGGGCGAGTTCCTGACCGAGCACACCGAGCACCTGATGTTGCTGACCGCCACGCCCCACAAGGGAGACCCTGAGAACTTCCGGCTGCTCTTACAACTGTTGGATCCTGACCTCTTCGCCAACACCGAGATCCTGGCTCGCGCCGTGCAGCGCGGTGAAAACCCCATCTTCCTGCGCCGCCTGAAAGAGGATATGCAGGATTTCGACGGCCGGCCCCTCTTCCCGCCGCGCCACGTGCGGACGCTGGGCGTGGAACTGACCGAGCCGGAACAGCGGCTCTACGAAGAGGTCACCCAGTACGTGGCCGACAACTTCAACCGGGCACTGGCCGTGGATAACCGGAATGTGACTTTCGCCTTGATCATCCTTCAGCGGCGGCTGGCCTCCAGCGTGCGTGCCATCCGCCGCTCGCTGGAGCACCGGCACGACCGGCTGGCCGCCCTGCGCGACCTGGTGCGCGCCGATCCCAACCTGTTGGAGGAAGCGCGCCGCGCTGAGGGCTTGCCGGACGAACTGGACGAAGACACGCCGGAGATGGAGCGCTGGGAGGCCGAGGAGCGTGCCCTGCGCCTGACGCTGGCCCGCAACCTGGACGAGCTGGAGGCCGAGATCGCCATCCTGGCCGACCTGGCCGCCCAGGCGCTGGCCGTGGAAGAGGCCGGCCCGGAGCGCAAGCTGGGCGAGCTGCGCCGCGTCATCCAGGAGATCGATTTGTTCCGCAGCGGCGAGAAGCTGCTTATCTTCACCGAGGCCAAGGACACCCTGGACTACCTGGTAGAGAACCTGACCGAGTGGGGGCTGTCGGTGACGTCCATTGACGGCACCATGCCACCCCCGGCGCGCTACCGGGCCGAGGGGGAGTTCCGGGAGGATGCGCAGGTGATGGTAGCCACCGAAGCGGCCGGCGAGGGCATCAACCTCCAGTTCTGCCACCTGATGATCAACTACGACCTGCCCTGGAACCCCACCCGCCTGGAGCAGCGCATGGGGCGGGTTCACCGCTACGGTCAGAAATACGAGGCCTATATCTACAACCTGGTGGCCACCAGCACGCGGGAGGGCATGGTGCTGCACGCTCTGCTCAACAAGCTGGAGCGCATGCGCCAGGGGTTAGGGCAGGACCGGGTCTTTGACGTGGTGGACCAGCTCCTGGAAGGGGCATCGCTAGAGCAACTGATCCGCGATGCCCTGGCCAACCGGCTGACCTTTGAAGAGGTGCGCGACCAGGTGTTGGCCCGTCTCGATCTCGATCAAGAGCGGCGACTGAAAGAAGCAACCCTGGCCGGGCTGGCTACCCGCTACGTGGACCTGACCCGCCTGCGCGCCGAGCGGCAGCGCGCGGCTGAAGCGCGGCTGGTGCCGGCCTACATCCGCGCCTTCTTCACGCGGGCGCTGGAGGTCATGGCCCCCGGTCGCCTGGAGCGCCGGGACGACGGCTTTTGGCGCATCCCCTACGTGCCGGCCGCCCTGCGCGAGGTGCCGGAGGACCTGCGCCGGCGCTACGGCCAGCCCGCCGAGAGCTACACGGCTATCACCTTCGACAAAGATGACCTGGCTCCCCACGCCCACCCTTCGGCAGGCTCCCTTCAGCTTCGTTTCGCGGAGCACCCCCTTGGGGCAGGACAGGCAGGGCATAGTCTCACCTTCGTCGGGCCGGGGCATCCCTTGTTCGAGGCGGTGGTGCATCACGTGCTGGCTCGCTTCGGCCCGGACCTGGCAAAGGGGGCGATCCTGCGCGACCCAGCCGGCGAAGCACAAGGGTGGCTGTGGCTGCTGGTGGGGGGTGTCGAGGACGGCTTGGGGCGGGTGGTTGGGCAGCGGCTGTTTGCCCTCTTCGAGCCCCTGGGCGGAGGCGAGCTCATCCAGGTCTCCCCCGCTCGCCTGCTGGACTTCGAGCCGCCAGCTAGGTCCTTACCTGTGCCAAGCACAATCCGAACCCCGCCATCTGAAATCCGTTATTCCCAAGTGGTGGATTGGAGCCTGGATCATGTGCTGGACCCCTACCTGGCCGAACTCCAGACCAGGCGTAGGGAAGAAACAGGCATCATCCGCGATTACCTGCGCCGCTCCTTTGACGTGCTCATCGCCCGCTCCCAGGGCAAATTGATGGAGTACGAGGGTAAGGCTTCCCAGGGGGTGGACATGAGCCTGCGCATTCAGGAGGAGCGACGCCACCTGGACGACCTGCGCCGGCGGCAGGTGAACCGCCTGGCGGAGAGCGAGCGGGTGGCGCTGCTGTCGCTGGGCGCGCCGCAGGTGGTGGGGGTAGCCGCCGTGGTGCCGGGGGAAGTTCCAACGTCGGCCGCCGACCGACCATCCCGGGCTGGGATGCGCCGCAGCGACGAGGTGGAGGCGGCAGCCATGGCCCGCGCCATAGACTATGAGCGGGCGCGCGGCTGGGAGGTGGAGGACGTGAGCGCCGAAGCGCGCGGCTACGACTTGCTCAGCCGTAGCCCCGGCGGCGAGATCCGCTACATCGAAGTGAAGGGCCGCGCCGGGGTGGGAGTGGTGGAGCTATCGGCCAACGAGTGGCTCAAGGCCGAGCAGTTAGGCGAGGACTATTGGCTGTACATCGTCACCGATGCCCTGAATTCGCCGGCTCTCCATATGGTGCAGGACCCGGCGCACCGGCTGGGCCGTGAGGAGGTGGTGCCCCGGGTGCGCTACCGGGTGGCCCAGGAGGGCTGGGGCCGGGTGGCCGAGTCTGCCGTTAGATATGAAGTTTCACTGCAGCGCAAGGCGAAAGATGAATAGAGGCCGATCATGGACATTTGGGTAATCATCGGGGGTGTGGGGGTCGTCGTTGGGATCATCGCCGGCATTGTGCAGGTGTTGGATTACATACAAAAGCGTCGTGACAAGTCAATGCCTGGCCAGAACTACCAACCACTGCCGCCTGCATCCGCGCCCCAAATCTCTCAACTGAGTGGTGCCCAACCCGATGATGTGTACTCTGCTTATAAAGTGGGGCTACAGCGACTGCTGGCTCGGTTGGGCAGAGATCACCCGCGCTACGCCGAGGCCCTTGTTTACCAGCAGCGGCTGAGTGAGAACATCGCCATGTCGCGACGCCACGGCGGTACTGAGACGCTTCAAGCAGAACGTTCGGAGATCATTGAGCAATTGAATGAGCTTGCACTGTCTGCATTGGATGTCCCTTTTTGTGAATTGGGCAGCCAGGTCACGCCTGAGACAAGGCAAGAACTCACCCCACACTTACTCCCTCATAACCTACCGCCACGCAGCGAGTTTGTCGGAAGGGAAGCGGAGAAAGCGCAGGTGCACGAGGCGCTCCAATCACGCTCGCGCCTAGTCAGTGTTGATGGCATCGGAGGCATTGGTAAGACTGCCTTGGCACTGGAAGTAGCTCACGAGTGCCTGCACGCCAGCCAGGGTGAGCGGCTGACCGAGGGCGTAGCTACTTTTGATGGTTTCATTTGGACCACGGCTAAAGATCGTGACCTGGCCTCGGACGACTTGTTCGACACCGTCGCCCGAACGTTGGATTACCCAGGTATTGCACAAAAGCCAGTTGGGGAGAAGCGGGCCGCGGTTCGCAGATTATTACAGGCCAAGCCATACTTGTTGATTGTGGACAACTTCGAAACGATCACTGACGCGAGTGTGCAAGATTTTCTGATCAAATTGCCCGAGCCCTCCAGGGTATTGATTACTACCCGGGAGCAAGTGTTATTCGATGCGCAGATGCTCTCTCTCAAGCGTCTCACGGAATCAGAAGGGCTAGCCCTAATACGTAAGCAGGGGACACGCCTAGGAGTAACTTCAGTCGAACAAGCTGAAGACAAGATGCTCCTGCGTCTATACGAGGCTACCGGTGGTGCCCCACTGGCTATCAAATGGGCGGTGGGTCAGATCAGGCGAAGAGGGCAGTCGCTAGACAAAGTTCTCGCAGCGTTGCAAAATGCCAGAGGCGACGTTTTTGAGGCAATGTTTGCCCGCTCATGGTTGCTATTGTCCGATGCAGCACGGAACATTTTAATGCTTTTGTCCATCTTCCCTGCTGCAACCTCTTGGGAAGCTATTGGGGCTGTCAGTGGCATGAACCCCTCCACTGTTGATGAAGCTCTAGGGCACCTCGTCGAGATGTCCTTGGTAGATTCTAGTTTGGTAGATTCTAGTTATGCATCTAACGAGGTATGGTACAGCGTCCACCCGTTGACGCGAGCCTTTGTTCGGGCACAGTTACAAGGAATGCCGGAGCTCAGCGAACGATTTCATCGGCGTGCAGTAGAGTACTACATAGGATTTGCGCGACAATACGGAGGTAGTCGTATCAACTGGCATGCTTATGGTAAGATCGAACCTGAGTTAGCGAATATCCTTGGAATGGCGAACTGGTGCTATGAGAGAGCGAGCGCACAGAAATGCAAAGAACTGCATGGACGGAACCTGATTGATCTTGGCTGGGCGTTGCGAAATTTCTTTTGGACACGTTGCTACTGGCATGAAGGGGTTGACTTCTTTGAGAAGGTGATTGACGTCTCGGAACGCTTGGGAGATCTCAAGAGCATTGGGTGGCGCGCGTATGATGCTGGTTGGCTATCCACACGGTTTAACATAGGAAAAGCCTCTGAACTGGCTGAACAATCCTTGAGAACATTTGAGGAAATGGATTATCGGCGTGGTAAAGGTTTCGCCTGGCATCTTCTGGGCGGCGTAGCCAGAGGTATGGCAGAATATGATGAAGCGGCAGAGTACTTGAATAAAGCGATGGAGGCTCTGAAGGAGAAACCTAATGACTTGGTTGTTGTCTGGCTTAGCTATGGCCTTCTTGCCCATCGACGGGGTAACTTGAAGGAAGCAGAGCATTACCTTCGACAGGTGGTGGAGAGTGGAGATGTAGCCTACGAGGCTCGGGTGTGGCCAGCCTTGGGATTAGTCTATTTGGAGCAACATGATCTATCGCAAGCTAGAGACTGTTTTGAAAAAGGTTTGAGAGTAGCCAACAAGGTTGGGCGGAAGGATGCCATCGCCTACTGTCACTACAGTTTAGCGCGGATGAGTGAATACCAAGGCAATTACAAGCAAGCACTCAGGCTAGCGGAGAGCGCAGCAGATGCATTTGAGCGGCTAGATTTCAAAAGGGAGTGTGAAGAGGCGCAGGCGCTGGTGTCGCGATTAAGCGAAAGACTACATTGGGTACCAGCAGGGAAGCTCGGTCAATTCTGGAGAGTCTTCTCTCGGGCACTGCGGTGCAGGTAAGATCTGGCATCAACGGTGAGGGCTGATTTGATTCCATGGACACCTTGACAATTATCGGCATCTTGGCAGCTATTGTCGGGATCATCGCCGGCATTGTGCAGGTACTGGATTACCTGCAGAAGCGGCGTGAGAAGCCGGATGAGCCTAGCGAAGAGGATCAGCCTCCATCGCCTCTGCCTACACCTCAAATCCCCCACAACTTGCCGCCCCGTAGCGAATTCATCGGTAGGGAAACAGAGAAGGCACGAGTCCACGAGGCTCTCTTATCACGGCCATACCTGGTTAGCATTGACGGCATTGGTGGCATAGGCAAGACGGTCCTGGCCCTGGAGGTGGCCCACGAGTGTTTGCGTGCCAGCAGGGGCGAGGGTCCGATGGACGGAATTGCTGCTTTCGACGGGTTCATCTGGACCACAGCCAAGGATCGTGACCTTACCTTGAACAGCCTGCTTGATGCTATCGCTCGGACGCTGGACTATCCCGGTATTGCCCGGCAACCCGTGGAGGAGAAACAGATCGCGGTACGGAAGTTGCTCCAGGAGAAGCCGTACTTGGTGATCGTGGACAACTTTGAGACGATCACCGATGCCAGCGTACGAAACTTCCTGCGTGAGTTGCCCGAGCCATCCAAAGCCTTGATCACGACTAGAGAGAAGAAGTTGTTGGAAGCGAGAATGTTTTCCCTCGAAGATTTGAAGGAAGCAGAAGCACTTGCCCTTGTTCGTAGCGAGGGTGAACGTCTTGGGTTAGTGGCGGTGGAGCAGGCAGAAGACCAAATGTTGTTGCGTCTGTACCAAGCGGCAGGCGGCGCACCATTGGCAATCAAATGGGCCGTGGGGCAGATCAGGCAAAGAGGACAATCGCTGGACACGGTGCTGGTATCCTTGCATGGAGCCAAGGCCAGCATCTTTGACCACATCTTTGCCCGTTCCTGGGATCTTTTATCCGACGACGCTCGCCAAGTGCTTATGGTAATGCCAATCTTTGCTACTTCCGCATCGCGCGCGGGTATTGAGGCAGCGAGTGATGTACAAAACTCTATGCTCGATGAAGCTCTGGGGCAGCTCGTTGAAATGTCTTTGGTAGACGCAACGGACGAATTGGATCTGGCCCGAAGGCGTTACGGCGTTCATCCTTTGACACGGTTTTTCGCTGCGGCAAAGCTAGAACAAGAGATGCAAATTCAGCATGCCGCTCGTCAGCGTTTAGCAGGCTATTTCCAAGCACTTACCAGAGAGCATGGTGGCTTTTGGCATCACGAAGGCTTCGCTCGGTTAGAACCCGAACTGCCGAACATTTTGGTGGTTATCCAGTGGTGTCTGGCTCAGCAGATTATTTATCCGGCATTGGACATCTTGAATAATATCATTACCTTCATGTTTCTTCACGGTTATTGGAATGACCTATTGAATTTGGGACGACAAGCCGTTGAGCAGGCCACTGGGCTAGGGGATGAACTGAGCGCTGCGCGCTTCAAGCTGCGGGCCATCGCATGGGTTCACCGTCACTGGGATAATCTCGACTTGGCAGAGAAGCATGCAACACGGGCACTGACCGTATTTGAACGGGCTGGACAAGAACAGGATATTGCTCTGGCCAAGCGCGAGTTGGGACGCATCGCCCGGGAACGCGGTGATCTGGACAGGGCAGAGCAATTGCTGGAAGAGGTACTCGCTTTCAGCCAGTCAGACAAGGACAAACGCCTCAAACATCTAGTTACGGCCAATCTCGCGGACGTAGCGCTACGGCGAGGAGACCTGGATACTGCATGGTCTTTAAGTTACGATGCATTAATCTCAGCTCGCCAGTTTGATGATTCGGAACGTGTTTCGCATTTGCTGAATGTCCTAGGTGATGTGGCACGACAGAGAGGAGACTTTCAGCAGTCCAAGGAATTTTGGATGGAAGCACTGTCTCGCATGAAATGGGCAAATTGCCTCGACGGGATTGCTGATGCGCTATTAGGGTTGGCTCGGGTCGATATTGAGTCTGGAAGCAAGGAAACCGCCGGACAATTGCTGTTAGATGCCTTGGAAATCTATCAGAGGCTGGATATGCAATTCAGAATCCGAGAGGTTGAGACACTACTCGCAGAATTGCCCCAGCCGACAGGCCGTGAAGGATGAGAAGATAGGTGCTGATCCAATGAACAATGGCTACAACCGCCGTCTCATCGAAGTCTCCCTCCCCCTGGCCGAAATCAGCCAGCAGTCGGCCCGCGAGAAGTCCATCCGCCACGGGCACATCTCCACGCTGCACATCTGGTGGGCGCGCCGGCCGCTGGCCGCTATGCGTGCCGCCATTTTTGCCTCTTTAGTCCCCGCCCCCGACACCGACGAGGAACGCGAACGCCTGGAGCGCCTCATTGCTACCATCGTCGACTGGGACCAGGTGAAAAATGGCAACTCCGAGGCCATCCGGCAGGCCCAGGACTTGATCAAGCGAGCCTTCCCCGACGGGCCGCCGCGCTTGCTGGACCCCTTCATGGGGGGCGGCGCCACCGGCCTGGAGGCGCTGCGCCTGGGCTGTGAGACCCACGCCCTGGAGCTCAACCCGGTGGCGCACCTGATTGAGTTGTGCACCCTGGTCTACCCGCAGAAGTACGGGCGAATCAGCGAGTCAGCGAATCGGCGAACAGCCAATCTGGAGCCTGAAGACCTCTTAGGCGGAGACGAACGTTCTTCGTCATCCGCCCTTCGTCCTGCGTCCAATCCCCTGGCCGAGGACGTGCGCCGCTGGGGGGAGTGGGTGCTGGAGCGGGCGCGGGAGGAAATCGGTCACCTGTACGAAAACCCCCATCCTGCCCTCCCCCTGAGAGGGGGAGGGTCGGGGAGGGGGTCCGGCCCCACCATTGTCGGCTACCTGTGGGCGCGGACGGTGCAGTGCCCCAACCCAGCCTGTCGGGCTGACATGCCGCTGGTGCGCCAGTGGTGGCTGGCCAGAACCAAGACGCGCAAGATTGCCCTCAAGCCGGTAGTGGACCGCCAGGCTAAGCAGGTGACCTTCGAAGTAGTAACGGGCAAGGCGCTGGAGGGCTTTGATCCTTATCAGGGGACTGTCAGTCGGGGGCATGCCACCTGCCTGGTTTGCAACCAAGTAGCCGATGTAGAGTACATCCGTGCCGAGGGTCTAGCGGGGCGAATGTGGGAGATACCCTTGGCCGTGATTTATGAGCAAGATGGGGCAGGCAAGGGCTATCGTCCCTTTGCTAAGGGAGACGAGGGTCTATTCAAGGAAGCCTTGGCTTTGTCGCCAAAGATAAAAGACGAAGTGCCAGATGAATCCATCCCGGCTACAGAACTTAGGCGCATATCGGTCCCAATATATGGCCTGGACACCTGGAATAAATTATTCAATGCCCGTCAAGCTTTGGCTTTAGTCACTTTCAGTCGTAAGGTGCGGCTTGCTTATGATCAAATACTGGCTGAAAAAGCGCAGGATTACGCACAAGTTGTGGCCACGTACCTGGCTATGACTCTAGATCGTCTGGCTAACCAGGGAGCTAACCTTGCGCGCTGGAATAGTGCAGGCGAAAAGATAGAAGGAGTGTTTGCGCGCCAAGCAATAGGAATGATTTGGGATTATGCAGAAGTCAATCCATTTAGCGGTGCTACAGGTGATTGGTTAGGTGCACTTGAGTGGATCACCAGAGTCATTGAGCACGCCACCCAGTCGTCGGACCAACCAGCTACCGCCCGCCTGGGCACAGCTAGCCGTCTACCTTATCCCGATGATCATTTCGATGCTGTCGTCACTGATCCCCCCTACTACGATAGTGTTCCCTACTCACATCTAGCAGATTTTTTCTATGTTTGGCTTAAGCGTACCGTTGGTCATCTTGATCCTGGCCTCTATCGCACTCCACTGACTCCCAAGGGACCTGAAATTGTGCAAGACCGCCCTCATTCCCTGTCTACAAGCACCAAAGATGCAGCTTTTTACGAGCGTGAGATGACTCGCGCTTTCGCCGAGGCTCGTCGGGTTCTCAGGCCAGATGGGATTTTTGTAGTTGTCTTTGCTCACAAGTCGACTGCTGCCTGGGAGACATTGATTAATAGTCTGCTTGAGGCTGGCTTAGTAGTCACTGCCTCTTGGCCATTGCATACGGAAATGGGCAGTCGGGTGCGGGCACAAGGGACGGCCTCACTGGCTTCCTCCATCTTCATCGTCTGCCGGGTGCGGACCGCCGAGATGGAGGCTTACCTGGACGACGTGCGTGAGGAGCTGGCTAGCACCATCCGCGAGCGCCTGGACTTCTTCTGGAAACAGGGTATCCGAGGCTCGGACTTCTTCATCAGCGCCATCGGGCCGGCGGTCTCGGTCTTTGGCCGCTACAGCAAGGTATACCGGCTGGACGGCAGCGCGGTTGGTGTGGGGGAACTGCTGGACCTGGTGCAGGCCATGGTGTCCGAGTACGCCCTGGACCGCATCTTAAATGGCGGCGCCCGCGTGGGCGCGGTGGACGCACCCACGCGCTACTACATCCTGCACCGCTGGGCCTACGCCGATAATGCCATTCCCTTCGACGACGCCATGCGGCTGGCCATGGCCCTGGGCGCCGACGTGTCGGCCCTGATGGAGCGGCGGGGTATCCTCAAGCAGAGCGGGGAGACGGTGCGTCTGCTGGGGCCAAAGGCGCGGGCCGGGTTGGATGGGCTGGGTCTGCCTGACCGGTCAGGACGCATGGCGACGGTGATTGACGTATTGCACCAGGCAGTCACTCTGTGGGAGCGGGGGGACCGCGAAGGGCTGGCCCGCTTCCTGGCCGAAGGGGCGCGCGGCCGCGAGGACCAGGTGCGCCTGGTAGCCCAGACCCTGGTCAACATCTTGCCCAACGACGACGCCGAGCGCCGCCTGCTGGAGGGCTTCCTGGCGGGGCGGGATACTTTGCCCGAGGTGCCACGGCAAGAGAGGCTGTTGTAACAATTCGTGATGACTGTTGCAAGGTGGTGAATATGAAAGCTTGGATTGAATCAGCTCTAGTTGTACAAGCACGCTTCCGGAGCTTAAGGAGTGATCCCCTCTCTTGGATTGAGCGAGGTGTTCAGGGGCGACGTGTGCTGTTCATACTCTTGCTATTTGTTTTGCTCCTTGTTCAAAATGCTTTGGGTAAGCCTCTAAACCCATGGTTTAATATCGTGATGCTGGCCTATATGGCCTATCTCCTTTTGCTTGAAAGATTGTCGCGTGTGAGCGAGCGGTATCATCACACGTCTTGGCGTGCTATACGCACGCAGAGTCATTTGATGGTAGCTGCATTGATCTTAGCCTTTTCAGGTACAACCACTGTATCATACCTGGTATATCTGCCCTGGGTGATAACTTCAGCCATATATTTGAAACCCAGGTGGGCCGCCTTAACCGCAGTTGAAGCAGTCATTCTAGCTTCCCTGGTCTTTTGGATATCTGGGCAGGTTCCTACTGACCGACTTTGGTCCGAAATCGCTTTGTTGGCTGTCGGTTTCGCGGGTGCGAGCTTGTTCACTGTTTACTTGTGGCAGAAGTTGGTAACTGAATGGCGACTTAGAGTACAGCAGATTAGCACACTTCAAAAAGTCGGGAGCGCTATTACGGCGGCGGTTGGCCTGGCAGAGACGTTCGAAAAGATATTCGACCTCACCCGGACGTTGATCCCTTTTGAAACAGCGCTGATTCTTAGCTGGGATTCAACCCACGAGTTCCTGTTGCCCCGGGCTCATCGTGGTTATGACCCAGATTTTGTGAGGGAAAAGGGCTTTACGTTTCGACCAAATGAGGGCCTGACAGGATTGGCAGTTGGTACCAAGTCGCCACTTTTGGTCCTTGACGTCGAGCGAGACGCCCCTGCCCTCCCCAGGTATCCCGAGATCAGCGAAGGCAAGCTCTTGCGCTCATTCATGGCTGTGCCGCTTATCTTCAGAGATGATTTACTCGGCGTCTTTGAACTAACGAGTGATCGGCCAGGCGTTTTCAATGAAAAGCATCTTGAGATTCTGAATTGGCTGGCGGACCAAATAACCATCGCGATGCGCAACGCCCAGCTCCAGCAACAATTGCAGAATGAGATTACAGAGGCAGAGCGCCAATATAAGGAGTTAAGCGACCTCTACGATATTTCAGTGGCTATGATACTACAGGGATTTGATGTTGAAGCTTTGCTAAAGACAATTGTAGGGCGAGCGACCGGTCTGCTTAGAGCACATGGGGGGGGGGTATTGCTCAGTTATCCTAAAGAAGAAGTAGTCAGAATGATCTTTACGCATAACCTCGATGCCATGCGTGATTTCGCTTGTAAGTTTGGAGAAGGAATGGCAGGACGAGTGGCAGAGTTAGGAGAACCCATAATTGTGGACGACTACCAGGCGTGGGAACACCGGCTGCCAGGCTTAAGCCAGGAACCCTATCGAAGTTTACTCCGGGCTGTTGTGCAGGTGCCCCTGAAATGGAAAGGTCAAGTCATCGGCGTGCTCGCTGTTTCTGATAACAACCCTGACAGAGCATTCGATCAGACGGATGATCTTCTATTGCTAGAGCGCTTTGCCAACCAGGCTGCGCTCGCTATCGGGAATGCCAGGTTAAACGCCTACCGGCAAAAGCTGATTAGTATTTCACAGGTTGCGATTATTAGAATAAACGAAGAGGGTTGTATTCAAGAGTTCAATGAGGCATCTGAACGAATCTTGGGCTTCAAAGAGGAAGAGGTACTCGGTGACCGCATCTCAAGATATTATTACGACGGGGAAAGGGAAGCTCGGAAGATCAATCGCAAGTTGATTGATGCCGGGGATCAAGGAGTTACGGGCTACCGTACCTATGTGAGAAGCCGAAAGGGAGAAAGGATACCAATTGACTTCTCAGGAATGTTATTGTATGACGAAGCCAGGAAACCAATTGGAAGCTTCGGCATCATGAACGATAAAAGACAGGAAATAGCTCTGTTGGACAGTCAACGTAAGGGCGACCTCCTGGCCGAATTAGAGCACTACCCACAGGATGAGCCTATTCTCAGTCTGGCTGACCTGCGCAAGCGCTTAATAGGGCAACTGACGATGGTACGCGACTTTTGCCAAGCCAAATACTTAATTCTTTTTGCCAGTATCATGGAGGGCGAAACGGTACTGTCGGCTATCGCCTGGACTGACCTGCCACGGCGTATCGTGGGTCAGTTGCCCCACTATAATTGGAGAAAGGCCGGAATGCAACCAAGTGATGGAAGCCAGGACGATATTCTGGCATATGAGGCTGCTTTGATTGCAGAGTGGAGCCTAAACGAGGAACAGCGGCGGCGCATGATCGCCGGCATCCGGGGGAGCAACAGCAAGTTTTTTGAGGATGCTGCCTGCGTGATACCCTTGCGCTTGGCAGACAATTTCCGCAGCGTCCTTGTCTATGGTCCTTTCTCCGATCAAGGGGGCATAGGGTGCGATGCCGATTTTCTCAAAAGCGTGAATCTGATTATCGGCACTGGAGCGCTCAGTTGGCTACAGGCGTTGCATCTCCGTACTCGACAAGAAAGGGCCGAGCTTGCTGCCGCGTTGATCATCCACCGTACTAAGATACGTTTGCAACAGCTAGACGGTAAGTTGGGTCTCATCAAACGACTTGTCGATACAGATTCCTCCGTATTCAGCGTAGCAGATGAGGGGGAAAAGCTCGTGGCTGATCTCTCCCGCTCAATCTCCAAAGCCCTCACCACGAATGTCGTGGAGATGGAGCCGGAAGACTACAAATTCCAACGCTTCTTGCTGGCTGCGCTGGTGCAAAACTGTGTCGAAGATTTTGAGAGGCGTGCGAAGGATAAGAATAGGGAATTGTACGTGGATTCATCAATTGAATACCTACCCTACGCAGAAGTGGATCCGACGTATCTCTCAATAGCACTGAGCAACCTCGTGGACAATGCGCTTAAATACTCGTTCGAGGGTACTTATATTCAGGTAAGTTCGGAGTATGATACCAGAATGGCTAAGATATTTGTCGATGATGTGGGGGATCAATTGCCTGATGCAGCGCGTGCGAGTTTACGAGCGCCTGGGCTACGATGGAGAGTCAGCACCCGTCAAATCCCCGGTATGGGTTTGGGACTTTGGGAGGCTAACCGCATCGCCGAAATTCATGGCGGTAGGCTAAACTTCCAGTCTGTGCGTGTGCCCCAGTATGGGAAAGAGGCACATCAAGTCAGAGTCTGGCTAGAGATTCCGCTCTGCCAAGACTACGGAATCTATGGAGCTCAGAAGGAGGACAATCATGGAAGTTCAACGAAAACGGATCCTCTATATTGAAGACGATCCTGAATCGATACTTGACCTTGCCCGAATACTCAGTGAGAAACATGAACTTCAAATTGGTGCGCATTGGGAGCTTATTAGGGAGCGCCGGGATCAACCATTCGATCTGCTCATCTTGGATATTATGATCCATCCTCAGAGCTACGATCTAGATGGTAGAATTGTAACAAACATTCGCTTTCCAGGAGTAAGCTGGACCCGGATCGGACTGGAGTTTCTCAGGCGTCTGCGCCAAGATGCCTATGTCCATTTCGGCATTCCAAGTGATATACCCGTGATTGTCGCCTCGGCGATAGTGGACTACGAAGTACAAAGGGAAATCATCAACGAATTGGGGGTTGATCCAGACGTGTATCTGGAGAAACCATTCACCAAGGATACTCTCGAAAAGGCCGTGCAGACAGCCTTGGGAAGCCATCTGAAAACGACCAAGGAGTAGATAGTGAATGAGCCAACTAGCCCTTTGCGTTCAGCGGATCTGAGCCGTCTGGGTGGGCATTTGAGGCAGTACCTCCTCGCGATGGAGACCTTGCTCGGAACGATGCAGCAGCTTGAAGAGAAGGCAAAGCCTGGTGAGGCTGAACTCGAAACGATCTTGCAGGCGGTGCTACCACATCTGAAGAAAGCCATGGACTCGGAACTGGCATTCTATGCAGATGCGGAAGGTCGGATCTCGTGGTTACATCCCCGATGGGAAGTCCTTCTGAACAAAGCCCTTCCACTAACTCCACCAATGCGGTCTCGACTTGAAAGGGGCATACCTCTGGTACTGACCGAGATCGACGACGCTTACCCGGAACTGAGTAGTCTTGGGCTAGACTCTTTCCTCGCGACCTATCTGAACGCTCCTTGGGGAAGCTACTTAATTGGTGTGGGCAACAGCCGAGATGATCCCGCCTACTTGTCTGAAGATGCCCGTCTCTTTGCCAGTGTACTAGATATCCTAAGTTTTGGGCTGCGCTATGGTCAAGTCTTGATGACGCAGTCAGATTACGAGCGGTATCTCCAGGCACGGCGCCGGGGGGAATACAGCTTTCTGTCACGAGCGAGCGAGGATCTTGCCATTCGGCTAATGCTATCGCCCATCAATGCATACGGCGGCTCGCGGTTCTGTTGGTCACTCGACGATCTGCTTGCCGACTACCTGGACGCTGAGCTCTGCGAGGCCAAGTGGCCACGTCTCACCAGAAGGGAGAAGGATGGTAACAGCGGCTCCTTGGGTTCTACCGCCCCGCAGTTCCTAAACCAGGTCCTGCAACGCATTGACTTGACTGATGGAGAATGGCGGCCCCTCGTCCATCTACACGACAATAGGAGGGACACAGCGCCGCTTGAGCTACGTTCCTTCCAACGCACGGGACTGGCAATCGCACGAATCTGCCTCTGGACCGGATTTACGCTAGAGGGGGGTATGGTTCCCGCTGAACCGGACAATGCAGGTACAACGCCTACAGATCTGCCCTCGAAGATGGAAAAAGCAACAGCGGCACAGCTCTTCCATGCGTGTGCCGATTTGGCGCTAAAGAGATCAAAACCGGACAGGAGTTATTACCCGACAACCATCCATTCCGTCCTGTGGCGTATTGACTGGCTCAGGACTCTGTGGCAGAAGGTCCACTACCTGGCGGTTCATGGCATGCTTGAGCCCAGCCGTGAGTTGCTCGTTAAGGCGAGGGAAACATACTCTGATGCGTGGAAGATGACGATATATGTCGTGAAGCGCTATCTGTGCAACCAACCGGCCGATACCGCTCTGACAACCGATTCCGATTGGTTGACCGCCTGGCTGGCTACCAATGCTATGCTGAGTCTGCGATTGGCAGCGTATCACAGCTTGTGCCCTAAAGAGGATGAAAAGGCCTGCTGTAGCGCTGCTGAGACTAATCGATATCTCGCTTGCCTGAGCCTGACAGTCCTTTGGGCACTCCATTGTATGCAACACTGGCTCCGGGAGCACGAGTTGCCGCCAGGCACAGAGTATCGGGGACCTGTGAAGCGTCCGCCCTTTGCTGAGGTTCCAGAGTTGGTCTCTCCAAGCCGAACAGAGGCACAGCTCTATGTTCTCAGCGAGTATGCCTATCACGAGATCGGGGTCCACCGCGAATTGAACTTGTTCGAGCGGCTGACTCGCCAACTGGTCCATGAGCTATCCCTTTACTCAGCAGGTGAATATTACCGCGACCACTTGTATCACGTCATGGATGTTTGCCTGCTGGGGGAGCTTCTACTAAGGAGCGAGATTACAAATCCGCCTGTCGGCTCCAAGGCCAATACCCTAGTCGATCTGTTATGCGAACTGAACAAAAGCCACGCGGTCGTCGGTACTCATCCTGAAAAAGGCGACGTGGTTCTTGAGCCGAGGACTCTCTTGAGAAACTGGTATGTGGCTTCGCTCTGTCACGATCTTGGATATGTGGTGGAGAAGGCAGGACGTCTATTGGCCCCCTTGGGGCGTTTTCGAGGTCCCGGACTGGACGAGTTCCGAGAGGCGGCTGAGAAGGGCTTGGAGTCAGGGCGGGAGTCAATCTCGAAAGCGACCAGAGATCGCCTGAGTAGTTCGTGGCCACCTCGCGCAAGTGAAGAGTATCTAGCGGAGGCGGAACCAACGGATCATGGAGTGGTCAGTTGGCTGCACTTACAAGAGTGGCTCGATCGTACGAAGCGACCTAGTGGATCGCTGGCCCACGCACTTACAGCAGTGCTACGGCACAATCTCCATTCCCAGAAGGTGAACATGTACCGCGAGCCACTGACCCTGCTATTAATGCTGTGCGATCAGTTGCAGGAGTGGGGCAGGCCCCGGATAGAGCCTGAGCCGCTGGCGAGGGGAGTGATGGAAGCCTTGCGCTTTTCTGAGCGTACAGCGATGGATGAGATCATCCGATCTCACGAGCTGACGATGCAAGGGCTGCGGGTGCCTCGAACGCCCGAGAATCTCGGGCCGCCAGAGGCAGCGGCTGCGGGCACAACAGGCCATCCTGACTCTGTGCCTGGTATCCGCACCGAGATTGGCCCAAGGCTCGAATTCAAAATCCGTTACGTCGAAGCCCAGGAGGGAGGCTTTGAGCCGGCCATCTCGTGGCTGATGCTAAGCCGGGATCTGCAGTGTTTCGCCGAGGGGGCGACCGGGTTCCCGCTAGACCTAGTCGTTACATTGGAGCACACACCGCCCCAAATCTGGCATACACTACCTTGGAAACCCCTGGAGATGGATTTGCTCCAGGAGTTTGCCAACCAATATGAGTCAGGCGCATATCTACTGGCGTGGATCCGTGCTGCCCGAAGTGGGAAGGAGAATCCCAACTATCCTGGGACGACGCGTCCAGGGTACGCGGGCATCCAGTACACGGGAGATCCTAAGACGGGCGTGGAGACAGTGACCTTCAAGCTGAGAGAACTGAAGAATCCGCTGCCACGGGGCTTGCCGGACGAGCTGTGGAAAGCCTTTCTCAAGTGGAAGTGGCGGCACCTGGGGCAGCGGTATGCCAAGTTGAACCTGGGTCACTGGTTTCCGGATCTAGAATGAGGCCGTGTAGCCCTTGCCGTGTGGCTCTACGGGGAGGTGTCTTCGGTGCCAAGAACGACCATGTAGTTGGATAGATTCTGCGCATTTGCGGTGACTGGAGGAGTGGATCGTATGCAATACCTCAAGTCCCTAAACGAAGCCAAGGCCCTGCTAGGCCAGAGGCATCATGCTCAAGCGGTGCAGACCGCTGCCAGCGTCCTGGAGGGCCCTGCTGGTGGAATTGTACAACGAGCTGCTGGATCAGTCCCCACCCGCTCGCCAGAAGCAGCTCGTCGAGGCTCAGGAAAAGGTGGGCGGCGGCCAGCCCCTCGGCAAGCTCGCCCTGGGCAAGTTGGTGAGCGTCTACAAGGCCAGCCGGGCGTATGCTGTATGATATTCTCAATATCCAGACGGAAGATGAGCACTTGCGAGAGCTGTTGGCAAAAAATGTAAGGCACTCACCACTATGACCGGGGATCGAAGCCAGTCCTTCGCGCTTATTGATTAAGCAACGTCATCTCGGTCTCGTGGATTAAAAAGGGGAGATTGGGATCTGTAAAACTCAGATCAGGGGCAAGGTGTATACGAAGCTCTCGTACTCACCCAGGGACTGGAATGGATTCATGGCGAGCAGTCTTTTCGATCATCTCAGCAATCGTCTGTGTCTTGGTCCGCAGCGACCCGATGGCAGCCTGATATTGCTCGCGCCGGCGCAGCCAGACCTGGTACGCGCTGGCCCAGGCGGTCCAATCCCGCACCCACGCTTCATTGGGTGGCTCCTCGCCATTTACGTAGGATTCGTAAAAGGTCTCCGAGAGCACCCCATACTTGCGTTTGTAGGCGCGCATTTCATCTTCGAGAGCATAGATATCCTGTAGAATGTCGTCAAGTGTCATCGTACTGCTCCTGCTACCCATTCGCTAGATACCAACCCGCCTGCATTATAGCCTAAGCGGTGAGGTAATACAAATGTCTGATGTTTCAAGAAGGGATTCTGCCATGAACTACTCGCAGACTCTAGACAAGGCCAAAACCCTACTCCAACAGAAGCACCACGCCCAGGCGGTGCAAACCGCCGCCAGCGCCCTGGAAAACCTGTTGGTGGAGCTTTACAACGAACTGCTGGGCCAGTCCCCGCCCGCCCGCCAGAAGCAACTCATCGACGCCCAAGAAAAGGTCGGCGGCGGGCAGCCTCTTGGCAAGCTCACCCTGGGTAAACTGGTAAATGTCTACAGAGCCAGCCGGGCTTACGAAGACCTGGAGCAGACGCTGGGCCTGAGGCTGACTTACCTCAACGTCCACGCCCTGGGTCCCCTGGTGGACATCCGCAACCGGGCCGTCCACGAAGGCCACGAACCCGACCCGGCCGAAGCTGCCTACATCCTTAACCAAGTAGAACTCATCCTGCGCGAGACCGGTCGTCTCCCTCAAACAACCCAGCCCCCAGCCCCCAGCCCCCAGCCCCTGACTCCCTGGTGGCACATCATCGCCCCCCACCGCGACATCCGCGAGGGGCGCCTCGATCCCAAGGTCTTCGCCGTGGATCTGGCTCAGGTGGTGGAAGGCGAGGCCGTGCCCGAATATAAAGATCCGGAGACCTTTTTCCAGCGTACCTTCCTCACCCGCGGGCTGCGCGACACCCTCAAGGGCGTGCTGCGCCGCCTGACCGGGCGGGACGACGGCGTGTCCATCACCCAGATGGCCACCGTTTTCGGCGGCGGCAAAACGCACACCCTGCTGGCCCTTTACCACATGGTGGCTCACAGGGCGCAGGCCGTCCACCTGGAAGCGGTGGCGGACTTGCTGGCCGAGGCCGGACTAGACGATATCCCTGCGGCCAAAGTGGCCGCGCTGGACTGCGCTCACATCAGCCCCAGCCAGCCGAGGCAGGTGGCCGGGGCTTCAAGAGTGCCGGTCACCTTGCACACCCTGTGGGGCGAGATCGCCTATCGCCTGGCAGGGATACAGGGCTACGAAATCGTCCGCCAGAGCGACGAGGAGCGGGTGGCCCCCGGCAGCCAAGTCCTGGAGAAACTGTTCGGGCTGACCGGCCCGGCCCTGATCCTGATCGACGAGACCCTGTCCTACA
>CAYTNQ010000053.1:0-25055 GCA_964439175.1 uncultured Anaerolineales bacterium
TAGGCTAATTCTTCCCCTACCTCTCGCTCCACAATATGCTCTTTAGGGGTTTTGAGTACGTGACCTTCTCGCAAATCCTGCCCTTTGAGGCAGCGATCAATGGACTCGGCGGCGCGGTTGCCTGCGGCTACGGCTTCGATCACCGTCGTGGGGCCGGTGGTCGCGTCACCCCCGGCAAACACACCCGGATAGGAGGTTTCACAGGTATCTTCATCGACGTGGATAGTTCCCCATCGAGACAACTCCACGCCAGCAATGGCGTCGGTCTCCGGCAATTGGCCGATAGCGGCGATGACGGTGTCCACCGGCAGCGTGAACTCGCTATCAGGGATAGGGATAGGACGACGGCGGCCACTCGCGTCCGGCTCGCCTAGCTCCATGCAGATGCACTCGATGGCAGTGACATGGGTGTCGCTCCCGTCAGTATCGGACTTCGCGATAATGCGAGAGGGAGTGGCCAGAAACTTGATCTTCACACCTTCTTTTTCGGCCTCTTCGATCTCCCAGGGGTTAACTGGCATTTCGAGCCGGCTGCGGCGATAGACAATGGTGACGGTCTCGGCTCCCAGGCGCAGGGCAGAGCGAGCGGCGTCTACTGCGGTGTTGCCACCGCCGATTACGACTACTTTGCCCAGATGAAGCGCACTAGCCCCCTCGCCTTTGTCGGGCCAGCGGCCCAAATTAATCTTCCGCAGGAAGCTGATCCCATCATATACCCCCGGCAGACCCTCGCCTGGTACTCTCAGTTTCTGTCCTTTGTGGGCGCCGATCCCCAGGAAAACGGCTCGATAGCCTTGCCGGAACAGGTCCTCCAGCGTGAAGTTCCGCCCGAGGGCAGTATTGGTGACAATGTCCACCCCCAACTTCCGGATCACGTCAATCTCATATTCCAGAACGTCTCGGGGCAGGCGGTACTCGGGGATGCCGACGGCCATCATGCCGCCTGCTACCGGTAATGCCTCAAAGACGGTGACACCATATCCCTTTTTGGCCAGTTGGTAAGCGGCCGTCAAGCCGGCCGCGCCTGCCCCGACCACAGCAATGCGCTCGGCAAGAGTGGGGCGGACCTTCTGCGTGACTGATGTGTCAGATGCCTCTGCTTCCTTGCGTTCCCGCTCCCAATCAGCCACAAAGCGTTTCAGGGCGGCGATAGCCACGGCTCCTTCCGCCTTGGCCCGCGTGCAGGCCTCTTCGCA
This sequence comes from uncultured Anaerolineales bacterium, assembly GCA_964439175.1. Lineage (GTDB taxonomy): Bacteria > Chloroflexota > Anaerolineae > 4572-78 > NAK82 > CAYTNQ01. Next base: position 1,197 of record CAYTNQ010000053.1, read on the forward strand.
AGGGTGGGGGCAGACCCGCCCACAAATGCCAGGGAAGGGGAGGTCACGGCGGATCAATTCCAGCGCCTCGGCGTATTTGCCGGCTCCGATGAGGGCGACATACCCCTGCACGTTGACTCCCGCCGGACACGCAGCGCGGCACGGTGGAGTTCCCCTCTTGTCAACAGCAAAAGCCCCCGGTACCGCCTGGGGGAAGAGCCGGTAGATTGCCTCGCGGTGGGAGAGGCGCTGGTCGAACTCGTGAGGGATGGAGACCGGGCAGACGGATGTACACTCGCCACAACCGGAGCATTTGCTGATATCCACATAGCGCGGCTTCTTCTTGACTTTGACCTGGAAGTTCCCCACATAGCCTGACACGTCCGTCACTTCGCTATTCGAGAGTAAAGTGATGTTGGGATGACGAGCCACCTGGACCATCTTGGGGGTCAGGATACAGGCCGAACAGTCCAGAGTAGGGAAGGTCTTGTCCAGTTGGGCCATACGCCCGCCGATGGACGTGTCTTTCTCCACCAAGAATACCTGGTATCCAGCGTCGGCAATGGCCAGCGAGGCCTGGATGCCGGCTATCCCTCCGCCGACTACCATGGCTACAGGGGTCACCGGTACTTCCCGCTCCGTCAGAGGTTCTTGCCAGATCACTCGATAGACTGCGCCGGAGATAAGCGTTTTGGCCTTGGCGGTACCTACTGCTTTATCCTTAGTGATCCAGGAGCAATGCTCTCGGATATTGGCCATAGTCAGCAGGTATGGATTGAGGCCGCCTTCGACCAGGGCAGCGCGGAAGGTTGGCTCGTGCATGCGGGGGGAGCAAGAGGCTACCACCACGCGGTTTAGACCGAACTCGGCGATGTCGTTTTTGATCATATCCTGACCAGTGGAGGAGCACATATACTTGTACTCCCTGGCCACAACCACATTAGGGAGGGTAGCAGCGTAGGCCGCCACGTCCAAGACATCTACCGTCCCCGCGATGTTCGAACCACAGTGACAGATATACACGCCCACGCGGGCAGCGCCGTTATTATTCATATCACACCCCTTACCATCCGTGCATCAAGGATTGGCCCACCTCGCGGATGAGTTGCAGCCGGACGTCATGCAGGCGGCCGGCAATGACTGCCGCGAGGTTCTCCAAGATCACATAGCCGATGTGGTTGTTCTCCTGAAACAATTGTTCGAGGTGTGCCCTGTCGAAAGTCAGGCACCTGGCCTGCTCAGAGCAGATGGCGGAAGCGGTGAGGCGGTGAGGTTTCACCAGCGCCGACCAGCCAAAGGCTTCCCCTTTGCTCATTGTATCAATGGTGGTCTCCCGGGTGAGAGGTTTCAGCGGCAACCGGAAACGGAGAGCTACCCGCCCTTCGGCTACCAGGTATACGCGCGTGGCTTCTGTCCCTTCCTCGAAAATCACGTCTCCTTCATCGAAGGTCTCTTCGCGACCCAGGGCAGCAATCGCCTTCAACTCATCCTCGCTCAGTTCGTTGAAGAGATCGAAGCCTTGTAGCAAACGATAGGGAATCATTGGAAATCTCCTTGGATCCATTTACGCAGTCAGTTGCTCTAACTGCCTCATCAGCTTGTTGGTTCCCACCAGGCCGGCCTTGAGTTTCAGTTGCTCCTGGGGCAGGCCAAAAGCCAGGCCCATCAATTGAGTGAAGTAGAGAATTGGGATATGCACCGACGTGCCCAGTTGCCCCCCTACCTCACGTTGATACGCTTCCAGGTTAAACTGGCACAGAGGGCAGACCGTAACCACACAGTCCACGTCCCGGATCGGGCTCAAGAGGTCCCCCACCAGTTTCAAGCCGATGCTCTTCTGGGTGGTCATCAGAACGCCGCCGCAACAGCGGGTCTTCATGATGTAGGGTACCACAGTGGCACCCAGCCCGGTCAGTAGCCGGTCCATAGAGGTGGGGAGGTCGGGGCCATCGAATTCGGCGTAAGGGCGGACCACCAGGCATCCGTAGTAAGGTGCCACCCGGATGCCTTTCAGCGGGCGTTGCACGTGCTGGCCGATAGCCTCCACCCCAATATCGGTGACCAGGAGTTCCAGAAGATGGCGTACGCGAACCTTTCCCTCGTAGTGAAGACCTACCTCGCCCAGGACGATGTCCAGCTCATCCTGAAGTCCTGGTTCAGTAGCCAGGTGGGAATTGACGCGGAAGAGGTTCAAATAGCACGAGCTACATGTGGTTACGATCTGGTCGCCCATTTCCTGAGCTTTGGCCAGATTGCGGGCTGGAAGAGCGATAGAAAGGAGATGGCTGACCACGTCGGCCCCGGTAGCGCCGCAGCAATTCCAGTCAGGGAGCTCCTCTAGTTTGTGGTCCAGAGCGCTCATTACCGCACGAGCTGAGGCGTCGTAATCTTTGGCGGTGCTCTCTAGAGAACAGCCGGGAAAGTAAGTGTAGTTCATTGCCGCTGCTCCTTTTCCTTTTCAATGGCCAGGGACTTGCGGAAGATGGCCTCTAATTCGACCTTCCCCTTGACTTCATGAGGGGATAGCGGAATCCTTCCCTTCCGCCACAGGGCCAGGCCCAGAGGGGCATAGCCGACGAGGCCCAAGGGATTTGTGCTGAAGAAATAGCGGAGCAGGAACTCTGGCTCGTAGTTGCGCCCATGGCGACGAACGGTCGCCATAAAGGCCCGGTAGAAGCGCGAGACATTTTCCTTCTCTTTGCCTTTGACGTTCTCGGCGATGGCCAGGCGCTTCAAGGCCGCCATGGTCTCCGTGAGGGCAATCCCGCGCGGACAGCGGATGGTGCAGGAGTAGCAGTTGGTGCAAAGCCAGAAGGTACGACTGTGCAGTGTCTCATCCCGCAGGCCTACCTGCACCAACCGCCAGAGTTGGCGCGGTGTGTAATCCATAGCATAGGCAGTGGGACAAGAGGCGGTGCAAGTGCCGCATTGGATGCACGTCAGGAGCTTTTCTCGGTCTGGGGCCACCGTCTCGGCGAAGGAATGATCCAGCATTTCCCGGGTGAGATTAAAGGCCTTTTCGGGCATAACATAACCCCCTTATGTCAGTGCGTACTGCGTGTTGCGTGAAGGCACGTAACACGCAATACGCAGCATAACGGTATTGGCAGTCGTTTCTACTAACGTCACAAATCAAGATAGCTCGCAAGTTCGTCCAGATCCAGATCCACGATGACCGGCTCACCGCGGATAACGTAGCCAGTTTGGTAATGAGTGATGCCGTGGGAGAGGTAGTGAATGGCTTTGTCACTGAGAGTGCGTTTTCCCCTTGTTCTGTGGTCAACCGTGATTACCTCACCCGTGAAGAGATAACCGCACTCTGGGCAAGAGCCGGGGTCACACGCGGCACAGCCTCCTTGGCGGATCACAGTGAAGTTTGCCTTGCCGGGTTTCCCCGTGGCCTCCCGAATGACCTGGGCAATCTGCTTGGCTCGCTCTGCGTCGTTCATAGAATGCCCTTTGGGTACAGAGTGCCCTTTGGGTATATGATGCCCTTTGGGTACAGAGTGCCCTTTGGGTACAGAGTGCCCTTTGGGTATATGATGCCCTTTGGGTATATGATGCCCTTTGGGTATATCGTCGCCCCTGTCCAGGAAGTGATTTGGGTGTGACTACAATAAGTTGGGAACATCCTTGCGAAGGTTCTGAACCTTCGCAAGGATGAGGATGTGATCAACCAAGTTTAGTCAGACCCAAGTGATCTGCTCTTCCCCGTCCGAAGACTGTCCGGGAGGGCAGGCCATATTACCCCTCCTTCCTTAACATTTTATTAATCCCTGGTCTGGAAGTCTATGGGTGAATACCCTCTTTGGCGATGGGTGAATACCCTACTCCTCGTAGCAAAACACGAAGCTAAAAAAAAGACCCCTATACAGGGATGTACAGGGGTTATGTTTGCAGCACAGGCTATGTTTCAATAGAGCCAAGGATGAACCGGATAGGTGATGAAGTTCACCTTCGTCATTCGTCTTCCCCCATTCGGGGGACCTGCGGGTTCGTCCTTGGTCTTTTCAACCCTCGTCGACTTCAATCAGTCCTTTGCGAATCGCATATTTTATCAGGTCGGGTACGCTCTGTAAGCCCAGCTTGTGCATCATACTGGCGCGGTGCTTCTCAACGGTTTTCACGCTCAGATGTAGCATCTCAGCCATCTCGCGCGTGGTTTTGCCTTCGGCAGCCAGGCGGAGAACTTCCTGCTCACGCAGAGTGAGGTCACCAGGGTGTGGCTGGGCCTGGTGTGTGCGCTGTGCCAGATAGTCTTCCAGGACCGCCTTGGCCACAACGGGTGAGAGGAAGGCTTCGCCGCGATGCACCGCCCGGATGGCTGCCAGTAGTTCGTGAGGCTCGCTCTCTTTCAGCACGTAACCCAGAGCACCGGCCCTGAGCATGGCGAAGAAGTATTCTTCACGGTCGTGCATAGTCAGGGCCAGGACGTTGACATCAGGGGCGCGCTCCTTGATTTCCTGCGTTGCTTCCAGACCGCTCAGGTCACCCATGGCGATATCCATCAGCACTACGTCGGGCTGAAGGCGGATGGTTTGCTCAATGGCTTTCCAGCCGCTGCCTGCCTCGCCGACAACCTCGATGTCGGCGTAGTCTTCCAGCAGTGACCGGATACCAGCGCGCACGATGCCGTGGTCATCAACTATCAAAACGCGGATCTTGCTCACCTGTAGGTCCTTTTGAATAAAGTCTCATCCCTGATCCAAAGGGACTTCGGCTAACACTAAGGTCCCATGGCCTGATTTGGACCCGATGTAGAATTTGCCGCCCAGCAAAGTGATCCGTTCTTCCATTCCGTGCAGCCCCCACGCTTGCCGTTGCCCATTCATCACCTGATCGGGATCGAACCCGACACCATTGTCCTCCACGCGCACGATGAGCCTGCTGTCCTTTTTGGTCAGTGAGATGGTAGCCTGGCTGGCCTGGGCATGGCGGGCGATGTTGGTGATGGCCTCCTGGACAACACGGAAGATAGCCGTTTCCACTTCGGCCGGCAGTTGGTCTTTCAATCCGGTAGCTCGCAGTTGTACCTGAACGCCAGCCGGTTCCAAGTGTTTTTTGATCTGGCTATGCAAGGCCATGGCCAGGCCTAGGTCGTCCAAGACTTCGGGGCGCAGATCGAAGATGAGATGGCGTAAGTCTTGCAGAGCCTGGATCGCGATGTTCCGCACGTTGGATAGCTTCTCTTTCCCGCTGACAAAGGAAGCGGGGAGGCTGTTCTCAACGGCTGTCGTGGTCATAATGATGGCAGTCAGGGACTGACCGATGATGTCGTGCAGTTCACGCGCCAGCCGTGCCCGCTCTTCCTCTTGTGCGGTCAGAACCTTACCCAATAGTCGCTTGCATACTGCCTCCCTGCCCTGGAGTTGTTCATAGAGAGCACTCAGTTCACGCGTACGTTCTTCAACCATCTCTTCCAGCGCTTCATTCCAACGTCGGTGATCCTCCAGTGTGGCTTCTAGCCTTACTCGCATCTGTTCCAGATTGGCGGTGAGGCGTGCTACTTCATCAATGCCGCCACGAGGAATGGGCACGTCCAGGTTGCCTGCGGCGAATTCCGCCGAGGCCTTGTCGAGAGCCTGAATAGGACCTACGATTTGGCGTGTGATGAGCCACGTGATAAGCAGGGCAGCCATCAACGTTACACCGCCGCCCAAGAACATCTGTAATCGCAGATAACCGATGGGTGCCATTACCTCGCTTGTGGGCTGCCGGACGCCCACGCCCCACGGGACAACGCGCAAGGGGGCAAAGGCAAGGATTTCATTAACTCGACTAATGTCTTCCTCGCCGCCCCCTGTGTGGCATTGGTGGCACTCGCCAATCATCGGTTGTTGGCTGTCAATCAAGGCAGTGAATTGCCCCGCATGGTCTCCTTTCTCAAAGCAAAGCCTTGGCGAGTTGGATGCCAGGACAATGCCTTCATGGTCAACTACCTCGATGTAGGCAGTGCTATTCGGCACCACCCGATCAAGGACTCCCTCCAGGCCTAGTTGGTCGGCGCCTATTTCCTCAACCAGCAGACTACTGACTTCCCCTGTTGATTGGAAGACAGGTACCGTCAACAAGATGTAGGGTTGGGATGAGTCAGGGTACCGGCACAGGTCCGAGACATTTCGAGCGCCTTTTTCCACCGTCCGGCGAACTGCTGAGAAGCCGGGGAAGGGCTTGGCCAGCAGAGCGGCGTCGAAGGGTTCCGTCCAGAGGATGCTTCCATCGGTGTCGAGCCAGAAGAGTCGCCGACCATAAGCACTCAGTTGCAATTGCGCATCTCGAAGCAGTGAGGCTTGGGAGTGAGTGGGGTTGCCTTGTCTCAAGCTTGGCTGTGCGGCTGTGGTTTCCAGAAGGGTCAGTGCTGCATCCAGTCGGTGGTCCAGTGAAGAGGAGATCAGATTGGCGATGGCCAACTGGTGGTTGAGACCCTGTTGGGTGCTTTCTGCGATTGCCCGGCGGCTGGCCAGCCAGAAAAAGGCGAAGATTACCAACAAGCCAAATATCGTCAGCAGTTGGATACGCCATTGGAGTCCCAGATTGGCCAGCCAGGTCCGGACTCGAGTCAACATCTTTTACCCAAACGTGGTCACCCTTGACACAAACGGAAGTACGCTTACTATGTACATTATATCACAAATAGGGGGTCCATTTCAACTGGTTCGAAGACGGTATATAGGATTTCAGGCAACACGGCGACGCGGGAGGTGCCGCGCCGTCGTGTTGCCGAGACACGTACGATTGCGGGGGATTCTGGAGGTACTGGACGGTAGCCTGCAGTTACAGAGCCAATTCTTTGACAACCTCCTCGCTCGGCGTGGGCGTGATGAGTTCGCCGTACTTACGGTATTCATCCAATCGGCAAGAGTTTACCAGCCGGCCCTCAAAGTAGGTCATGTCGGGACAGCTATCGCACATGTCCACCCGGCCGTCAGGCAGTACGTCAGGGGCTTGCACAATGCCGATACCCAGGCTGTAGACCGGCTTGAAGAATCGCTGCGGTTTACGCAGCAAGCGGCCCAACGCCCCGCGGACTTGCCGGTCGAGGGGAGCTAACAGAAATATTTTCTTTCCCATGCGCACACCGCGCAGCTTGACGACGTAAGTCCCGTAGAACAGGTGGTGAAAAGTTTGGCCCAGTTCCATTGTAGTGGGGCTGATGGAGCCGAGCATTTGATCTTCGCAGCAAATGGTCAGGTTGGCCAGCCATTTGAATGAGGTGTGTGTTTGAGTGCCGCCCAGGTAAGCCGAAGCTTCGTATTCCGGGAAGTGAGTCTTGATGAGGCGATACACGTCGGTCGATTTGATGTTGATGTCTTCTGGTGCGTCATCGGTGACATAGCCTAGCGAGTCGAAATTGAGTGATACTTTTCGATCGTGGACCGAATACTCCATCCCTTCGAGGAGCGCCCCCCTATAAGTGATGAAGGTAAAGCTCTGCACCGTGCCCTTATTACTCAGTGCCCAGCGGATCAGCTCGGGGATGTCGTTGAAGTTTTGGCGAAAGGCAGTGATGCTGAAGCCGCAGGGCACATCCCCTACTTCCCATACCATATCGGCGTAGTACTGGCGTAGTTCGTTCAGTTCCGTCTCACTTTTGCCAGTCCAGCCTTTGCGTGTCTGCTGCATGTCAATGTGAAAGCTGAGCCCGGCCAGGCCGGCTTGCTTCAGTTCAACCAGGAGTTCCCGGTTCAGGCGCTTGCCGTTGGTCAGGATGAAGGGCTTCACGCCTTGCTGGTTGATGAAGTCTACGATGTCCACAATGTCGGGATGAATCAGGGGCTCGCCGCCAGCCAGCGACACATTGTCTACGTTGCGCCATTGCTTCATAAATAGAACTTCTTCTTTGATTGCTTCCAGCGATTTGTGCCCTTCGATTCGCTGCCGATAACATCCTTTACATTGGATGTTACATAGATCGGTGATCTCTATCCAGCCGATGGGGTTGTCATTCAGGGACCAGGGGAATCGGTACAGTTTGCTCTTTTCCAGACCAGTCATAGTTGCCTCCTTCTGAATATTAGTCTGGTGCTGATTGATAGGGTTATGAGAGGAGAATCAGACCATTGGGTCAGAGGTCTGACGTACGTTTGCTGATTATAACACAGGTGAGGAGGCAATTCCAAGAAGGGAAATAGGGAGGATTTTTTTAAGGTTCTGGGCTTGACACTCCCCTCTGGGTATGATATACTGTCTCTCGGAATTCTGACTGAGGAGATGGATTAGATGCATTACGTCAATAATCTGTTTAGCGGTCTTTCACGGCGACGTGCTGGGTATGGTGTTCTGCACAGAGGGCGTAGTGTGTCCATCCACCGGTGATTTGACGTAATATGCCGGGCCGTGGGTGCACTAGCCCACGGCCTTTTTTTGTTGTGCCCTTCTACTAGGAAGGATTTTACCGAAACGGCCGTGGGCTGCGTAAAAGCGTCCACGGCCGTATTCTCTATTGGGGAGGGTTCGCGGTGTCATTAGCAGCTTCGCCATCTGCATTTGATCTCAAGCATGTGGTTTCTACCAATCGCCTGGTTGGATTGTGGCGAATGATGACCGGCTTTCGGTTGACGTATCTGTGGGCGACGTTCAGCCTGGCCTTGGCGACCGTTTCGAAAACGGCCACTTATTTGCTGCTGCGTTACTTCATCGACAACGTGTTGGGTCAAGGAGAGCTTGCTGGCAGACTGCCACTGATTGCGCTGGGCTTTGTGGGACTGGCGCTGTTTCAAGGTACCTTCACTTTTCTCAGCGGCCGCTTGGCTGCCCAGACAGCCGAAGGGATTGTGTTGCGTCTGCGCAACTATCTATTCGATCACATTCAGCGGCTATCTTTTCCCTATCACGATCAAACTCAAACCGGTGAGCTGATTCAACGTGCTACCTCAGATGTAGACGCCATACGCCGCTTCTTTGCCGATCAGGCCATCGGCATTGGCCGCATTGTGTTGCTCTTTGTCATCAATTTGGCGGCCTTGCTGAACTTGAACTGGCAGTTGGCCCTGTTTTCAATTGTGGTGGTGCCCCCGGTAGTGCTGATATCGGTATTCTTCTTCAGGCGTGTATCGAAGGCCTACGAAGTCTACCAGGAACAGGAGGCCACACTTTCCACCACCCTGCAAGAGAATCTAACGGGTGTGCGAGTAGTCAAGGCCTTCGCCCGGCAGGCTTATGAACGCGATAGGTTCGAGTGCGAGAACTGGGAGAAGTTTCAGCGCGGCAAGCGACTGTTGATGATGCATTCGCTGTTTTGGCCGATCACAGATACTTTGTGTGGCTTTCAGATGCTGGCCGGTTTCTTCGTGGGCGCGCTGATGGCTATCAGCGGCACGATTACGGTCGGTACTTACCTGGCTTACGCCGGCCTGGTGGTATGGATCATCTGGCCGATGCGCAACCTGGGCCGGCTGATCGTGCACATGTCCACCGGATTGGTTTCTTTTGGACGGGTGGTGCAGATCGTCCAAGAAGAGCGCGAGCCCCTGGCCGAAGGTCGGCATTCACCGAATGGGGACTTGCGGGGAGAGGTTGTTTTTCGGAAGGTTAGCTTTGGATATCAAGCCAATAACCTGGTGCTCAAAGACATTAGTTTTAGCTGTGAGCCAGGTCAAGTCGTGGCCTTGCTTGGCTCAACCGGGTCGGGCAAGACCAGTCTGGTCAACCTGCTGCCCCGTTTTTACGAGTACACCAGTGGCAGCCTGACTCTGGATGGTGTGGAGTTGAAGGCATACCCACGCCATTACCTGCGCCAACAAATCGGCATCGTGGAGCAAGAGCCATTTCTCTTCTCGCGCACCATTCGTGAAAACATCACTTACGGCGTTGGACGGGAGGTTCCTGTGGCAGAGATCGAAGCTGCTGCCCGTGCTGCTGCCATTCACGACGTCATCATCACCTTTCCCGATGGCTACGACACGCTGGTCGGTGAGAAGGGGGTAACGCTCTCTGGAGGGCAAAAACAGCGAATAGCCATTGCTCGCACCCTGTTGAAAGCCCCGCGCATTCTTATTCTGGATGATTCCACTTCCTCAGTAGACGCGGAGACTGAAGGCGTGATTCGCGAGGCGTTGGAACAGTTGATGTGGGGCCGTACTACCTTTATCATCGCCCACCGCATCCAGAGCGTGATGATTGCTGACTTGGTCGTGGTGCTCGACAAAGGCCGGATTGTGCAGCAGGGTACTCACGAGCAACTACTGGTGCAGTCAGGCATTTACCGACAGATTCACGATTTACAAACTCGCCTTGAAATCGAGGTAGAGAGGGAGGCAGTCCGTGTCAGATTTTGAGTTCGAAGAAGAAGAATTTAACACTCAATTCAACGGCAGGACCGTCCTGCGCATCCTGTCCCAGACTAAGCCGCATTGGAAATGGGTGGTCGGCTTTACGCTGACTGTCGCTCTGGTGTCGTTCCTGGATTCGTATTTTACTTTCCTCAGTAAGCGGATCATCGACGAGGGTATTGTCGCTGGCAACCGAGTAGCTCTTACCCGGATTATCACCACGTATGGGTTGCTGATCGTGGTGCAGGCGGGTGGGGTTTTCAGTTTCATTTTCCTGGCCGGCGTGCTGGGGGAGCGTGTTCAATACGATCTACGTAAAAAGATGTTCAACCATCTTCAAGATCTTTCTTTTTCCTACTTTGATCGGACGCCAGTGGGTTGGATTATGTCGCGCCTCACGTCCGATTCTGAGCGCATCGCCCAATTGGTGACGTGGGGGCTCTTAGATATCACATGGGGTCTGCTGAATATCGCCACGGCTGTATTCTTTATGTTGAGCATCAACTGGAAGTTGGCCTTGATTGTGTTTACGATCATCCCGGCCCTGGTGGTGGTGGCGGCTCAGTTCAAAAAGAGGATCCTGGTTGAGTACCGGCTGGTACGCAGGATCAACTCCAAGATCACCGGCGCTTATAATGAGAACATCACTGGCGTACGAGTCGTGAAAGCGCTCTGCCGGGAAGAGGAGAATCTGTCGGAGTTCAGCCAGCTTTCGAGTGAGATGTACCGCGCTGCTTACCGGGCCGCCTGGCTCTCGGCGCTGTTTTTGCCCTCTGTGCAGCTCATCAGTGCCATAGCCGTGGGCAGTATCGTGTGGTATGGGGGTTTGCAGGCCCAGTTGGGTGGCATCACCGTGGGCGGCATCCAGGCTTTCGTCTCGTACATCACCTTTATGCTCTGGCCTATCCAAGACCTGGCTCGCGTGTACGCTGAGATGCAACACGCGATTGCCTCGGCCGAGCGCGTCTTTTCGCTGATCGACTCGAAGCCCGAAGTGACTGATCGTCCTGGTGCAATAGACCCTGGCACCATCCAGGATGACGTTGAGTTTGATCACGTGGGTTTTTACTACGAACCGGGCAAGCCGGTGTTGGAGGATTTCAACCTGAGAGTGGAACAGGGTGAGACGATCGCCCTGGTGGGCCCAACGGGCGGGGGTAAATCTACCATCGTCAATCTTCTCTGCCGCTTCTACGAACCCAAGCGAGGCACCATCCGTATCGGCGGGCAGGACTACATCCAGCTTTCATTGCACGCCATCCAGTCGCGGGTTGGGGTAGTGCTGCAAACACCGCACCTGTTCTCTGGTCCCATCCGGGAGAATATCCGCTATGGCCGGCTGGATGCTACGGATGATGAGATTGAGCTGGCCGCCAAACTGGCTGGCGCACACGATTTCATCGTGACGTTGGAAGAGGGATACGACCAAGAAGTGGGTGAAGGGGGCAATCTGCTTTCGGTCGGTCAAAAGCAGTTGATCAGCCTGGCGCGGGCCGCGCTGGCTCAGCCGGAGATCCTGATCATGGACGAGGCGACCAGTTCAGTGGACACGCTGACCGAAGCTTTGATTCAACGCGGAATGGAAAAGCTGATGCAAGACCGCACCAGCTTCGTCATCGCCCACCGGCTTTCGACCATCAAGCGCGCCGACCGGATTCTGTTTATCGAGAACGGACGCATCGCCGAGATGGGAACGCACACCGAATTGTTGCGGGCCCGGGGGCGCTACTACCGGCTTTACACGCGGCAATTTCGGCATGAACTGGAGCGCGAGTACGAACTGGGCAAAATGACAGGCCTGGTGGCGGCTTGATTTCCCTTAAATTCGTGTATGGGGCAGCAGTTCCGTCGCAATAGCGGGCGGCCTCCTGGCCGCCCGCTAAGTGTAAGATGTATCTATAGAACCTTCAGAACATTGAGCCAGCCCTGGCGGGCAGCGTTGGCTGCCTCGATGGCCGACTCGGAGCCAAGCACCACCACCAGCCCTCTCTCCTTGACCTGCTCCAGCACGTCGGCAAAGGCCTTGAAGTCGGCGCGGGTGGTGCTCAATATCTCGTCGCGCCGGCGTTGCCGGGCTTCGTCGCTGTCGCCGGCCAGATAACGCAGCATCAAGGTGTAGCCTTTGGCGTCGGGCAGTTGGTAAGTATCCATATTACCAATGGCGCCGATGATGCCTTTGGTCAGTTCGTCGTCGCTTAGCTCGATCCGGCGTAGAAATTGGCTGGCCCGGTCGTAGTTGTCGAGCGTATTCAACAGATTGGGGTCACGGTAGGAGACGCAGTTGAGTACCCCAGAGCGATGGTCGAAGAAGCAAAAAGCGCCGTAGGCCCCACCCTGCACTCGCACGCGTTTCCACAGCCACGTGGTGCGCAGGTATTTGGTGATGACCATGGCTGAACCGTGCAGTTGGTACCCCAAATCATACAGGTTGGCCCCTTTGCTCACATAATTGACCTGGGCAGGGATGGTCATACCCTCGGACTCGGTGCCGTATTGCGGTGACCACGCGATCATTTTAACCGGTGTGGCCGGTAAGGTAGCCAGGAAATTGGCCAGTTGGGACTCAAAACGGCCCCAATTTGTCTCGTCTAACGTCGCGTTGCACAGCATAGCGTTGCGATTGAGCAAAGTGCGCCGTATTTGTTCCAGTTTATCCAATACGCCGGGCCAATCGGCGTCAACCGTCCGGGCCAGTTGACGCAGGAAGAAAAGGTAGTTCACGCCGCTCATTTGCTCGGCAGCCCAATCGGCCTCGTTGAAATGGGCGCGCAGTCGTGTATCAATTACACGGTGACCTCTTGGCACCAACCTGGCTTCTTGCCCCGCTTTTTCCTCCAGCACGATTTGCCGAAACCGCTCTTGGTTGTCCAGCCGGGCAGTAAGTAACACGTCACGCAAGATGTCCAGCAGGTCATCGGTCTGGGCTATCATCGCTTTGCTCCGTAAGAACAGCCAGGCCGTGCCATGGTTGGTCTCTCTGATAACGGAGGTGAAGGATGCGGGCTGGATCCCTCCTGTCTTGCGGCCAATGCGTTGCGAGAGGGTCACAAAATCTTCTTTTTCGGTGCCCATTTCCAGCAAGGCTCGGCCAAAGAGGGGGACGTAGGGCAAATATTCCTGGGGCAAGGCGTGCAGATTGAAGCCTACCTCCAGATAAGCGATGCCATTGGTGAAGAGATTGTGGTATAAGATTGGCGTTCCGCTTCGCTCAAGCTGTGCCATGGGGATCGTTTTGTTTTGCCGGTCCAGGTCGGACAGCTTCAGACCGGGGATAGTGGCCAGAGCCTCAGGCGGATCAGGAATTTCTTGCAGCTTTTTAAGCTCGCGGGTGTTGGCGATGACTGCTTGCAAACCAAGCTCGCTCATGGCGGCGCGAGCCTCAACCAATCGCTTCTTTTCGGCAGTCTCTTCTCGCTCACCCAGGTCGGGATCAGATTGGAGGACGACCGTGGTGCGGTGCGAGTTTTCCAAAAAGTGCTGGCGGATCATATCTTCAAAATAAGTTCCATCACCGGCCAGGCGGGCTTTGATGTTAGCCAAAGGGGCTTCAAAAGCCAGGAGAGCCAAAGGGTCTCCGCTGTATAACCATGTGGTCAGCGACCGCAACATCAGAAGCAGCCCGCGCGGGAAGTCGCCGGCGTTGTTTTCGCGCAGACGAAATTCGATGGTGTTGAAGGCTGCCTCGATGGTGAGAGGGTCGATGCCTTCCTCAGCCAGACTGGTGAGAGTTTGCAAAATGAGCGTTTCGACCTGGCTGGCGTTCTGGACGTTGATACCTTTCAATCCGGTGGAGAAAAACATCTGGCGCAATTCGTCCTCAAGTCCTACCCCGGCCAGGTCTTCGCCCAGACCAGAGTCGATGAGTGCCTTGCGTACTGGAGAAGCAGGCGTGCCAATGAGGATGTGCCCCAGGACGTGCAGAGCCAGGTTAGTCTCCAGATCGGTGGCCTCGGTCAGCAGCCAGTTGACGGTCACCATATCCTTTTTTTGGATGTTGGCATCCTGGCTGACGGCATAAAAGCGGTCGATGTGCTTTGGCTGGTCAAAGCGCGGTTGTAGGGGGACAGCCGAGTCGATCTCCAAGGGTTCGAAATCTTCGAGGTAATCGTTCACCAATCGCAGACAATCTTCTGCGGATGAGTTCCCGTAAAAGAAAATACGAGCATTGGAGGGATGGTAATAACTTTGATGAAAGGTCTTGAATTGCTCGTAAGTGAGATCCGGGATATGTTGGGGATGCCCACCGGATTGGAGACCGTAGGGGGTGTCAGGAAAGAGTGAGTGTCGCGAGTACTCGGCAAGCATCCGGTCGGGTGAGGAGAAGGCGCCCTTCATCTCATTGAAGACGACCCCTTTGAAAATGAGCGGGTTGGCAGGGTTCTCCAGTTCGTAATGCCAGCCCTCTTGCTGGAAGATGTGAGGTGTTATGCGTGGGTAAAAGACAGCGTCGAGATAGACGTCAATCAAATTGTAGAAGTCTTGCAAATTCTGGCTAGCTAAGGGATAACAGGTTTTGTCGGGATAGGTAAAGGCGTTCAGAAAGGTCTGTAGCGAGCCTTTGAGCAACTCCACAAAGGGTTCTTTGACCGGATATTTGCGCGAACCGCAGAGTACCGAGTGTTCTAAAATGTGCGCCACGCCGGTGGCATCGGTGGGCGGGGTGCGGAAAGTAATACCAAAAACCTTGTTCTCGTCATCATTTTCCAGCGAAAGAAGTTGGGCGCCGGTTTTGACGTGGCGGAAGAGCCTGGCCTTGGTGTTCAGTTCGGAGATATCCTGCTCCTGGAGAAGTTGGAATCCGTGTATCATCTTCATTTCGTCCTCTTTTCGATTCTCCTCTGTTAGTGCCTATCCCAGAACTTGCTCAATGCGAGCGATAACATGTCCCTTGGGTAGAGTCCGAGGCTAGATTGTGCCCGAGGGGCATACGATCATTGGGGATCTTGGAATAGGCGCTTAATCGTAGAAAGGCTTGCGCTGGTATTGTACCATAATGGTCAGGAAATCCCAGAAAGGGATACACAAACGAGGAGGCCCACGAAACTGCGCGATGCAAGTGATTGCTGATTGCCAGCAGGGGTGGTCTTGGCTGCTACATCGGCGGGGGAGCGTCGAAGAAGAGGAACCACCATGCCTGCCACGGCGACTGGAGAGGTGTACCATCAGCCGCGACAGGCTGATGGCGTGCTGAAGGTGAGGATGTGGCCTGAGGGGTAGCCATCACTACCACCACCGTTTCTCCCGGTTGTGCCCACTTGAGTTGGGTACGGGCGATTTCTTCCACGTAGGCATCGCTTTGCACGTAGCTGAGTCGCGCGTTCAGCGCCTGGTGACGATCTCGGGCGGCGGCGACCTCTTCTTCCAGCCGGATGGCCTCGTTTTTAATCTTATAAGTAGCTGCTGTGCGGCGCGCAAAGTCGACCACGAGGAACAGCGAAATAGTAATAACAACAATGGCAATAAATTGAGTGAGGGGAAATTGGGGGCCGCGTTTCTTTTTCTTCAATGTTTACCTGTTTAACAGCCGGTAGCCAATAGTCAACGACGGCAAGTATCCAATAATCTGCCGTTCGTTATCAGAGATCAACTCAGCTAGCAATGACTTATGTCTTGTTGTTATTGTACACTAGTTTCGACATAATGTCAACGCTTTGGCATGGGACGACAGGACTATTCATTTGGGCGCGTTCAAAATGGGTTGGTAGGGGCAGGTCTTCCCCAGAGGGGACCTGCGGGTGCACCTGCCTGGACACCCGCAAGGGGTGTCCCTACAACCCATTTTGAATGCACCCTATTCATTTTTCCAGATGCCGGGCTTCGGCGAGGATAACGCGGCGGGTATTGATATACCAATCAGCGATGTTGCGGAAGCGATCTGATGGGTTGACCATAGGGCCAATTTGCACGTTGCGTACACTTTGATCCACGGCGTAGGTATAGGTGGGGTAGGCAATAATTAACGCCGGGGTTTCCTCGGCAAAAATGCGCTGGAATTGGACGTAATAGGTCTTGCGTTGATCGCGGGCGGTTACAGAGCGGGCCCGTTCCAGGGCTTCGCTGGCCTCACGGTTATCCCAGCCGCCGTAGTTCTGGCCACCTTCGATCTGCGTCTGGTGCCACAGGGGATAGGGGTCGGGATCCCCAGAGAGGAGGAGTTCGACCAATACTGCCTGGAAATCTCGAGACCGCAAATGATCGCTCAACCCAGCGCCCTGTGGCTCCACTTGGACGCGGATGCCATATCTGGCCCATTGCTCGGCCATCGCGTGTCCCAGTCGGCTGAAGGCCGGGTCCTCGCCCGTGAGCAAGGTGAATTGTAAGGGGTGTCCGTTCTTATCTCGGATCCCGTCACCATCAGTATCGAGCCAGTTGGCTTCAGCCAGCAATGTTTCGGCCTGCGCCGGGTCGTGCTCTATGGGGGGGAGTTCCGAGTCATAGGCCCAACTCCAGGGACGGATGGGCCCATTTGCCACGATCCCTTGCCCGTTGAGCGCTTCGTCGATCAGAGCCTGCCGGTCCAGGGCGAGGAGCAAAGCCCGGCGCACGCGGGCATCCTGAAAGAAAGGAGAGCCTTCAGGGTCTTGCAAATTCAGGTACACTATCTGGTAGCCAGATAGCCGGGCGCTGTACAGGTTGAGCGAAGTCAGTGCCGCAGCCTCCGGAAAGAGATATGAGGGAATATAGCTGATGCCTTGAATCTCACCGGCCCGATAGGCGGTTAGCAGCCGTTCATAGGTGGGGTAAAAGCGAAATTCGACGCCGGCCAGATATGGCTGTTCGCGACGAACATTTCTCCCTTTCGGGGAAACGTGGCGCGGATTGGGAACCAGCAATGCCTGCTCGGCTGAGATGCTTTCAAGAAGAAAAGGCCCGGTGCCAATGGGATGAGTGTTGAAAGGATGGGTCAACAAGTCGCGAGCAGGCACATCGCGCAGCACGTGTTCGGGAAGAATACCGATGGTTGTATAGTCGGCAAATGGGGGGAAGGGCTCCTTAAGTTGAAAGCGAACGGTGTAAGCGTCTACCTTTTCTGCGTTCACGGTGCGCCACAGGTCCGCCAAATAAGGCACGCCGGGGAAGTCCGGATCTTGCATCAAGCCAATGGTGAAGAGTACGTCGTCAGCGTCAAAGGGTTCGCCGTCGGACCAGCGAATGTCGCGGCGTAGATAGAAAAGGTAGGTGAGACCATCAGGCGAGGCCGTCCATCTTGAGGCCAGGTCAGGTTCCAATTCACCCTTCTCATCGATACGGGTGAGGCCATTGAAGATGAGAGCTACCAGGTCTTCGTCAACTTGGTTGTATTGAG
This sequence comes from uncultured Anaerolineales bacterium, assembly GCA_964439175.1. Lineage (GTDB taxonomy): Bacteria > Chloroflexota > Anaerolineae > 4572-78 > NAK82 > CAYTNQ01. The sequence goes on from CAYTNQ010000053.1 coordinate 18,753, forward strand.
CCAGAAGTGGGTTCACGTACTGAGGAGCGCCAGCCAGCCCTTCAGTGTAGATACCTCCTTCCTCTGGCACCAGCACTGTCGTCCGCGATAGGGCGATGGAGTAAAGAAAGATCCCTACCAGGGTGATGCCGCTAAGAGCAATGAACGCTTGCCAGCGGATGTAACGTCCCATTGAAAGTTAGGAGTTTAGAAAGTTAGAAGGCCGGGAAGTTGGAAGGTTGGACTAAATCCTCCATTTCTCCGACCTTTCATTCTTCCATCTTCAGCCGGCTAAAAGCACGCTGGCAATCGAGACTATAAAGAAGGTGACCGCCAGCCCAATGGTGGCCTGATAAAGTGTTTTCTCGACGCCACGCCGGGTTTTGTAGATACTGCTGTCGCTGCCGAATATGCCGCCCAGTCCAGTACCCTTGGCCTGAACCAAGATGATCACAACAAGCGCAATAGAGACAACGATCTGAATTAAGTTTATGTAGAACACAACCGTCACAGTAATTATCTCCCTTGTGTCTTCGTTGATACTTCTCGAAGAGCGTCCTTTATAACAAGGTACTCCTACTGCAGGTGTCGGGCGCTGTCTGCCCCATGGAGGGCTTTTCGAGAAAGATAACGTAAAAAAGATTATACCACGGACAGGCCGAGAGGCAAGCGGCAGCTATGCAAATGAGAGACAAGCCGGATCAGGTTGGAAGAAAGAAGAAAGCCATCCCGATGATCGCGTACACAACGAGCAATTGGGCACCTTCCAACCAGTTACTCTCCCCATCCAAGGCGATGAGAGCTGCGATCAATACGGCTCCCACCAGGGCGATGAGTTCGAATTGGTTGAACACCAGGGTAATCGGGTTGCCCATAAGCAATCCGGCGAAAACGAGAAAAGGGGCAACGAAAAGGGCGATTTGGAGGCTGGATCCCAGGGATATGGCGAGGGAGAGTTCCATACGGTTCTTAACGGCGGCCTGTACACCCACCACGTGTTCTGCTACGTTGCCTACTAATGGCACCAGAATGATACCCAGGAAGAATTCGGTGACGCCCAATTGGGTAACCACCGGCTCTACTGTCCCGACTAGAATCTCGCTCAACCAGGCGATGAACAGCGTAGCGACAACCAATATCCCAACCGATGCACGAACTGGCCAGCGGGCGATTTCATGTCCCTCCACTACATCTCGAGATCCCGCCTCTTCAACTTTGCCGGTAGTTCCGTGGCCAAAGGCGTAGATGATGCTCAGCCCATACACAATAATCATGACGACAGCCACCCCTAAACTGAGATATTCCACGGCGTCGTGATTGACTGCTTCAATCGCATGGCCAAAGAGCGACGGCACGCCCAAGGCGATGACGGCCAGAATCAGCATCGTCGAGTTGACGCCTGCCTGTCTTCGGTCGAAGCGTTGCGTGCCGTTCCTCAGCCCTCCCAATAAGATGCTCAGGCCCAAAATGAGCAATACATTACCCAGTATGGAGCCAGTGATGGATGCCTTAACCAGTTCATTCAGGCCTTCGCGCAGTTCCGGATTGAGCGCACCAGCTCGAAGAGCGACCAGGGTTATGATGAGTTCTGCAGCGTTCCCCAACGTGGCATTGAGCAGCCCCCCGAGACGGGGGCCGGTGTAGACTGCCAGTTCTTCTGTGGCGGCTCCCAACCAACCAGCTAGCGGCACCACACCCAGGGCGGCAGTGGCGAACACCAGAACCGGTGACCAATGTAGGAAGTCGCCGAGGATGGCGAGAGGGATGAAGACCAACAGGCCATAGTTAATGTATTTCAGCGGGACTCTCCTATGAAAAGGTGAGCAGGTAACTTGGGGGGCAATACCACATTCAGGTGGCGAGGAACTACGTTGATTTGCACCGGCGTCGTTCCCACTGGTTCAGCGTCAACGTGGACCGGCAAGGGTTTGCGTGTTTCGATGGCGAAAGAACAGCCACGATAGAAGTGAACGGTCGGATCGCGGGCATATTGACCTAGCGTCACCCCAGCCAGGTGGCGGATGGTGGAGAGAACGCCGTAGCCTTCAAAGACGGTCAGGTCGAGGATCCCGTCGTTCATCTTGGCTTGGGGGGCGACGCGCCACAGCCTGCCGTAGAGTTGGCCGTTGCTAGCGATAGCCCACAGGACCCGCTTGCGCTCGTTCTGGTTGCCGACTATCACGTTCCCACGGGTTCCCATAAAATTAAGCGCGACCATCACTCCGGCGATAACCCAGGCTGCCATTCCCAGGCGACGCGTGTCTTCAGTCCGTACCTCTTGTGAGATGGCTGCGTCAAGGCCTACACCACACCACATGAAAAAGTAACGTTTCTGCCCATCAGCCAATTCAACCTGGCCCAGGTCAATCTTCTGCCGCTGACCCGTGTCGATGATCTCGGCGGCGATACGCACTGCATTAGGGCGCAGCGGGTTCCAGATAGGGATGCCCACGTCAGCGGCGTAAACGTTGGCGGTGCCGGCTGGAATGATCCCCAAGGCAGTGTCGGTACCCGCGAGACCGTTGACCACTTCGTTAATGGTGCCATCCCCGCCCACGGCTATGGCCACGTCGTACCCTTTGTCAGCAGCACCTTGGGCCAGGCGGACAGCATCACCCTTTTCTGTCGTCTCAAGCAGTTTCACTTCCCAACCGCGCGTGCGCAGATGTTCCACAGCTTTGTTCAATTGCCGGTGGAAATCCCTGGGGCCGGCGGCTGGATTGAGTATCAGGCAAGCTTTCATAATGGATCCTGGGTTATTCCTTGAAGTACCCGGTAAGGGTGCAAAAGAGGAACTATGGTTTGGCCTTCTTGAAGTCCACGAAGCGATAGCCAAGTCCTCGTTCGGTGAGGATATATTTGGGGTGGGTGGGGTCTTCTTCGATTTTTTGGCGAAGATAGGTGATGTAGAGGCGCAGGTAATGAGTTTCGTCTCGGTATTCGTGACCCCAAACTTTAGCCAGGAGTGTCTCGTGAGGCAGCGTCCAACCAGCGTTGTTGACCAGGTGATAGAGCAGACGATACTCTGTGGGACGCAGCTTGATCTCTTTTCCCTCTACAATGACCTGCCGACGATTGAAGTCTATTTGCAGACGGTCGTCCACTTTGATGATGGATTGATCAGCCGGCGCCGGCATTTCGGACCGCCGAAGAACTGCTTTGATGCGACTGGCCAGTTCGCGGGGACTGAAAGGCTTGGTCACGTAGTCGTCAGCGCCCAACTCCAGGCCGCGTACCCGATCCTCTTCGTCACCTTTGACCGTCAGCATAATGATAGGCACGCTGGACGTTTTGCGGATGAGGCGCAGGGCTTCAAACCCATCCATCTCGGGCATCATTACATCCAGCAACACCAGATCCGGTAAGTCTTCGCGCACGCGGTCTATGGCTTCCATACCATTGTTGGCTTCAATGACACGGTATCCTTCCAGATCTAAATTCATTCGCATAAAACGCCGCATGCGTGGTTCGTCATCTACGACGAGGATAAGTTTTGCGTCTTCCATAGGTTGTTCACCTGGAGCTATCCTAAGCCATATGGCGTCTTGGCCAAGGGCTCTTGGTTCATTATCTCAGAGGAAAGTTATCGTGTCAAATTCACGGACTTCCCAAGAAGAGTGCGGGAGCAGTTCTACATTAGAAACTAATTACTTACGGGTAGCGTGAAGCTAAACGTGGACCCCTGACCTGGTCGACTGTCCACCCAGACGCGGCCACCGTGCGCTTCGACCACGGCCTTGACCAAAAAGAGACCCAGTCCGGCGCCAGGTGTTTGCCGGGTGAGGCTGTTGTCCACGCGGGCGAATCGGTCGAAAATGCGCTCTTGCTCAGTGGTTGGAATGCCGATCCCCTCATCACTGACGAAGATCAGCACCTCGTCTCCTTCGACCTGCCCACCGACGCGGATGAGGCCGCCATCGGGTGAATATTTGATGGCATTGCCGATGAGGTTACTTAACACCTCCCGAATGCGCTCATAGTCACCCTTTACTGGCGGAAAGCTGGGCGGAAAATCGACAGAAAACGAATGGCGGTCGGTCTGCGTGCGAAACCTCTCGACCGCTTTTTCGGCCATTGAGGGCAGATCCAGATAGGCAAATTGCAGTTTCAGCCCCCCCGCCTGCAAGCGGCTCGCATCTAGGAGGTTGTTAATCAGCTTGTTTAGCTTATCTGCCTCTTCTTCGATGATGGCCAGGCCTTCAGCCAGGGTCTCCTTGTCCCAATCCGCATCCTGGCGAGCCAGGGTGCCGGCATATCCCTTGATAATGCTGACCGGCGTTTTAAGTTCGTGGGAGATGACCGAGAGTAAAGTGTTCTTCAGTTCTTCCGCCTCGCGCAAGCGACTCACGTCTCGCACATTGGCGATGACGCTGACCACATTGCCCTCTTCGTCGTATTGGGGCGAGTAGTTATCGGCCACAGTCACCTTAATTCCGTCGGCGCGCTGGGTGTCCCCCTCGGCGTAAAGTCGCCCATCTTCAGGGGGTTTCACCAGGGGGCAAGCGGTGTGGCAAATGCTGACCCCCTGGCGATTGTGCAGATCCAGCACTTCGTAGCAGTGACGCCCGATAGCTTCCTCAGCCGGCACCCCGGTTATACCGACCAATGCGCGATTCCATGTGCGGATGGTGCGGTCCGGGTCCAAAATCATCACGCCGTCACCGCTGTTTTGGATGATGGCGTTCAGTCGGGCACGTTCGTCGTTCACTTGCTCATAGAGCCGGGCGTTTTGCACAGCGATGGCAGCCTGGTCTGCAAAGTCGGCAAGGACCTGCCGGTCGTTGGGGGTGAAGCCTGCCCCCTGGGATCGGAAAATGTAGATCAATCCGATAATTTCGTCCTTGATAACCATTGGCAGGGTAACGACCTGGCGCAGCGGCACGCGAGCCGCAGCCGAGGCCAGGCGTAGGCGCATTGAGAGGTCGGGGATTTGCCACTGCTGGCGGTCTACCACCGTCGGCAGGTCACGCCACAAGGAGTCGAAGAGGTGAATGGCCTTCACGGGTAACCCATAGCTGACTCGGGGGTAAAACGTGGAGTCCGCTCGGCGCAACACGATCAAGCCCGCCTGGCCGCTCAGGATTTTGACGGCGTTTTCCAGGATGAGTCTGAGCAGTGAGGGCAAATCGAGCCGGGCTGTCATTGCCCGGCTGATCTGGAGCAGGTATTCACGTTGACGAAGGCGATAATCCGAGAACATACGCAACTGGCTATGAGCCGTGGGCCGATAGCTACTCGTGAACCATTTCTGGCTGAATCTCTTGCACGGCTTGGAGTATAGTGGGGTGCAAATACCCGTTGGAGGCGACCACCCCTTGGTTTTTTGACAATTGTCTCCCCTGTCCAAAATCGAGGTCTTGACCTAAAGCATCTGTCACCCGCCCGCCGGCCTCTTGGATAATCAAGCTGCCGGCGGCGTGGTCCCAGATGTGTTCACGGTAGTCTAGCTTTTGGGCCGAAGGCAGCCGTAGATAAATAGCCGCCTCGCCTCGGGCGACGATGCCATATTTGGCCTGGCTGTCGAGTCGTACCGAGGGCCGTGTGATGCCCAAGACATGGGCCAACGATTGGTGTGCTGCATGGTTGACGTGTCCTGATTCGACGCTCTCGACAAAACGAGCGGCTTGTGGATCGGCCAGGGGCGCGACAGCAATTGGTTGGGCCGGGCCACCGTCTAATGGGAGCATCTCGGCCCCTCTGCTGCGCACCGCCAGAAAGACAACACCCCGTGGACCATCCGGCTGTGAAATATCCAGGGGAAGATTGGGACAGGCCAGCGCGCCAACCTGCACCTGGCCGTTCACAATGAGAGCCAGGGCTATGGCGTATTGCTCGCTGCGCAAAAAGCCTTTGGTGCCGTCAATAGGGTCCAGGGTCCAAAAGCGCAGACCAGGCTTTGCGTTTCCATGATCAATCCAGGTGCATGCGTCGCTCGCGGTTGCCTCGGGCAGCAGTACGCGCACATAGGCGGTGACTTGGGCCAGCATCTCGGCTCGGTCGGGCTGACGTAAGCCTTCGGCCGTCTCCTCAGCCACGACAGGGTCGTCGGGGAAGTCCTCGGCCAATCCTTGGCAGATAAGGGCTTGCGAACCGTAGTCGGCTACTGTGACTGGACTGTGGTCCGTCTTTTGGGCCGAGGTCGGATGGATCATCTCAGTTTGCACTTGCTGGCACAGGGCCGCAGCCCGCACGACTGCCTGGTGCGCGTATTCCTTTTCAATTGAATAAAGCATAGTATAGAACTTCCCTGGTTTCTAATCCTAATTCTGTCGTAACTACTCAGCCACCCTTGCGAAGCATACTATAGAGAATAAGTCAAGGAGC
>CAYTNQ010000054.1:0-24853 GCA_964439175.1 uncultured Anaerolineales bacterium
CGTTCAACACTGTCTGGCTGGTTATGGCCTGGTCTGCCGACCTGTATGATGTGGGGCTGGCCGGGCGCTGGTCAGAGACGGTGCGACGAGTGGGCGGCATCGGCGGCGGGCAACTCGTGTTGTATCTGATTGTCTTTTTCCTGTCGCCGCGCAATGCGCTGCCGCGTCTCTTTTTTCTTTACTACCTGGTTATTTCCATTCCGTTACTATTGTTGTTGCGCTGGGCGTATGCCTCCTTTGTCACTCGTTTGGTCTTTCGGCAGCGTCTGGTGATTGTCGGGGCAGGTTGGGCCGGACGTGCCCTGGCCGATGTGGTGCGGGCCCACGCCAGCCAGAATTACCTGTTAGTGGGATTTATTGACGACAATCCGGCCAAAGTTCAGGAGAATAACGGTGACCTCCCGCTGCTCGGGACAAGTGCCTGCCTGTCAGACCTGGTGCGGCGACATCAAGTCGATAGCGTGGTGGTAGCCATCACTGGCCAGATGCAGGCTGGCTTGTTTCAGACGTTGCTTGATTGCCAGGCGGCTGGCATCCCGGTCATTCGTATGACGACTCTATACGAGGCGCTGACCGGACGGGTGCCCGTGGAGCACGTGCGCGGCGATTGGCTGCTGCCGGCCGACATCGAAGGCGGGCAGCAAGCCTGGGTTTATCGGCTGTTTACACTTGTGGTTGACTGGATTTTTGGCCTGGCGGGGCTGGGCTCGTTAGTCATTCTCTGGCCGTTAATCACGCTGGCAATTAAACTTGACTCGTCCGGTCCTGCGCTATACCGGCAGACGCGTGTCGGGTTAGGGGGGGGGATATTTCACGTTTACAAATTTCGTTCGATGGTGGCTGATGCCGAAGAAGATGGTATCCCTCGCTGGGCTGGCCTGGACGACGAGCGCGTGACGCGTGTAGGCCGTTTTTTGCGACGTACCCGGCTGGATGAATTGCCCCAAGTTCTCAATATCTTGCGCGGGGATATGCATCTGATTGGCCCCCGGCCTGAGCGACCGGAGTTTATGCATGTTTTGCAGCAAAAAATTCCCTTCTATAGCGCCCGGTTGGCGGTTAAGCCCGGGCTCACCGGCTGGGCCCAGGTCAAGTTTGGCTATGGCAATAGTATAAAGGACACCCTGATTAAGCTCCAGTACGACTTATATTACATCCGCCATCGGTCGGTGGCCTTGGATCTATTGATCTTGCTCAAGACCGCAGAGGTAGTCTTGATTTTTCGAGGTATGTAAGCGCTTGTAGGGTGCGTCCAGAATTTTTGGTAGGGGCAGGTCTCTGTGGGAGCAGGTCTCTATAGGGGCAGGTCTGAGACCTGCCCCTACTGGACAGACCCGCGCTTGTAGTGCCCTGTTTGCGTCTTTAAGGTGAGAGATTAGACCGTGTTAGATCGGTTGTGCGACAAACGCACCCAAAAGCTATTGATCCTTTTCCTAACGGCGACGTTGGTACGGGGCCTCATCTACGTGTCATTCATCCCTCCCTGGCAGGCACCGGATGAAGAGTTTCATTACATCCAGTCACGGACGCTGCTCTCAATCTTTGACCGGTCCCAGCTTGATGAGTGGAAACAAGATTTTATAGCTTCGCTTTTAGAGTTTAACTTCGACGACTATAATCCTGGGATTCTGTCTCAGGAACAGGCTGTGATGTTGGCAGAAGAAAGATTTGAGCAGTCGCGCAAGTCATTGTCGTATCTGCTCTTCGCCCTCGCAGCCTTACCGCTGAGCGGAGCAAGCGTTGTTTCGCAGTTGTACGCAATGCGTTTAGTTTCGGTGCTTATTACAGTGATTACGGTTGGGGTTGGTTGGGCAACTTTTCACGAACTTTTCCCACAAGATCGTTTTGTATCCATGATGGGGACCTCTTTCCTGGTGTTCCTTCCCCAGCACACTCATATAGGTGCTGCCATTAGTGACGGAAATCTGGCCGAATTATTGGCGACGGCGACCCTGTATATGCTGGTGAGAACAATTACCAGGGGTATAAATCGCATCCGGGTCGCTTCTTTTCTTATCCTGGCTTTCTTATCTCTGTTAACCAAGACGACGACACTTCCCCTCGTATTTGTAATAGCCGTGGCGCTCGCGAGTATGGCTTTGCAAAATCGCACGCTTACCTGGCAAGTTGGGGTGGGAGTGTTGGGCGGTATCCTTTTTTTGGGGATTGCCGGTCTATGGTTATCTCCTTACCGCTCCGTTTTTACCCATGGACCGCTCCTCTTAAAGAGTGGCTTTGTGGGGGTACTTCAGCCAATGGGGCATAAGCCGGGATATCCTTGGACTTTTCGAACTACTTACCAAAGCTTCTGGGCTGCTCTGGGATGGCTGGTGGTGAGGTTGGAAACCCAATGGTATTATTTGTTGCTGGGGATGGTGCTGGTGGCTGTGCTGGGCCTGGCTAAGTTCAGCTTGAGGCGCGATAAGGAAGACATACCATTAACCACTCAACACGCAATCTCGATCCTGGGGCTGGCGTTTTCAGTATGGGTGCTGATGCTGATTCTATGGTTCATGGCTCATCCCACAGGAGAAATATATGCACAAGGGCGGTATCTATATCCGGCCATAGTGCCCTTTGCTGTATTGTTTGCGCTGGGTTGGCGCGAAATAACCCCCGTCACCTGGCGTCCTTACGTCGCCCTGACTTTTTTTGCTTTTTGGTTCCTCTTTGATGCGATAACGTTGTGGAATTATGCCATTCCTTTTTTCTACCCTCTGTGGCAAAGTTAGAAAATCTTCCCCGGTCAAGGGATCCTCAAACGCGGCTCTGGGCATTAAATTACTTGTCTCTCTCTTTCCGCTCGTCAGTTTTGTCGTGGTTCTTTCCCAGAGCCTGAACCTCCTTGGTCTTGAGGGACAGTGGTTCAACCATGGAGCGCCGACTGAGATTCAAGAGGTCAAGGGGGGACGAACCCTTGGCCAAACCTTTGTGGCTCCTCTGCCTGGTTTGCATCGTATTGACGTGATGTTATTTGACAGAGGCCGCCGGAACACGCACGACGTCACGTTCCACCTGCAAGAAGGTGTGAATGCCTCAACCGACGTTTTCTCCACGACATTCAATGCCTCAGAAATCAAAGGAGGAGGGTGGCATCGTTTCGATTTTGCGCCCCTTACTAACTCCGCTGGCAAAACCTATTATTTCTATTTCTCTTCTCCAGAATCCACAGATGGCGACGCGATTGCCGTTGGAGGCATGGAGGGGGACTTGTATCGCCGTGGTATGGCGTATCTATATGCCACCCCGGCTAACGCCGACCTTGCCTTTAGTACTTACTACTCGGAAGTGCCGTGGCAACAGAAAGCGCAGAGACTGCTGGAGCGATTGTCTGAAAACAAGCCATTCGTATGGGGAAACGAATATTTCTACGTCTTCTTGGTGATAGTTTATCTTTTAGTGGCAACTGCCCTGGCATGGTGTCTCAGTAGCCTGGTGCTTGACTAATATGAGCGAATGGTACAAGGCAGAATTTGCAGACCATGAGTTGGAATACTTAGAATTCTGTGATCTATATGGTGATCCCAAGCTAGCATATGTATGAACACGCGTCAGTTCCAATGGCTTCTATAGTCATCATCAACTGGAACGGCCGGGATCATCTGGCGCGCTGCCTGCCTTCGCTTATGGCCCAAACCTGCCGGGATTTTGAGATCATTATTGTGGATAACGGCTCCAGCGATGGTTCGGTGGATTTCGTTCGGGAACATTATCCCCAGATTCACGTGCTCCAAAACAGCGAGAACATGGGCTTTGCCCTGCCTAACAACCAGGCGATTCGCCTGGCCCGAGGCCGCTATATCCTTACGCTGAACAACGACACCGAACTGCCCCCCAACTGGCTGCAGGCGCTGGTCTCGGCGGCGCAGGCGCACCCGGAGATGGGCGCTTTTGCCTCCCTCGTCGTCTTCGACGACCGGCGGCACATGGTCGACTCAGCCGGCCTGTCCGTCTCGCTGGCGGGGATCGGCTGCCAGAACCGCTTGGGCGAAGACGTGCAGCAAGTGCAGCAACCGGAAGAGGTTTTTGGCGTCTGTGCCGCCGCCGCCCTATACCGGCGAGAACTACTGGAAGACGTGGGCCTGTTCGACGAGGACTACTTTGCCTATTACGAAGACGTTGACCTGGCCTGGCGGGCGCGTCTGCGAGGCTGGCGTGCCATGCTGGTTCCTCAGGCGATGGTTTATCACGTTCACTCGGCTACCGGCGGTCGAGCCTCTGCTTTCAAGGAGAGATTAGTAGTCCGCAACAAAATCTGGACCACCCTCAAGAATTACCCATTTCCGGCCTGGCTCCTGTTTTTGCCGCTTATCCTGGCTTACGATATAATAGGTGTTTGTCTGCCGCTGTTGCGTGGCGATTATTTTCCCTTGCTGGGACTCTGGCAGGGAATACGTTGTGCTCGGGTGGCTCTATCCAAGCGCCCGGCCATCCAGGCCGGACGGGTTGTTTCGTTCCGGCAGATGATGCCCTTGATGCGCTGTTTCAAACAGCCCTTTGGCGGCTGGCTGGCGCGGCGCAAGACCGGGCGCCTGTAGGCGGATTTCCCAAACTGAGGTATGCACACGCCACCTCGTCTTTTGATTGTCAGTCAGGATGGTATAGCCAGCTATATGGCCGGCCCGCCTATTCGCTATTGGGAGTGGGCAAGGGCTCTGGCCGGTTCTCTGGTCGTAACTCTGGCAGCGCCATCCGCTTCAAAGGACGTACAACCTGCTGGCTTCGATTTGGTCCGCTACCGCAATGCCGCCGACCTGCTGGCCCTGACCCAATCCGCCGATGCCGTGCTCGTCAGTGGTTACTTGCTGCGTCGCTATCCCTTTCTCCGCTCTCTTGCCTGCCCGTTGATCGTGGATCTGTCGCACTCGTTTGTGCTGGAGAGCCTGCAAACCCTGGCCTCGCACGATCATCAGAGGCAATGGGATGCTTTCGACGACCGTTGGCAGGTTCTAAATGAGATGCTGTTGGCCGGGGATTTTTTTGTGTGTAACACCGAGCGCCAGCGCGATTACTGGCTGGGTATGCTCAGCGCCCTGGGACGGGTAAACCCCGACACCTACGCCGGCGATCCGGCCTTGCGTCGCCTGATTGCAGTTGTGCCCTTTGGTCTGCCGGGCAGCCCGCCCCAAAAAACACGGCCCGTGCTGAAGGGGACCTACAAGTCAATTCGTGCTGGGGATAAGGTCGTCTATTGGGGGGGTGGAATTTACGACTGGCTCGACCCGCTGACCCTGATCCGGGCGGCAGCTCAGATCAGCCGGCGCCGCGACGACGTGAAGGTCTTTTTTGCCGGGGTACGTCATCCCAATCCGCACGTGACGCCCATGCGCATGCTGGATGAGACACTGGCCTTGAGCCAGTCGCTGGGACTGACGGATCGGGTTGTCTTTTTTAACGATTGGGTGCCTTATCAGGCGCGAGCCGACTATTTGTTGGAGGCTGACATCGGGATCAGCCTGCATCTGGAGCACCTGGAGACACGCTACGCATTTCGTACCCGGGCTCTGGATTACCTGTGGGCCGGCTTGCCCATGATCTGCACCGAAGGGGATGCGTTGGCCGATCTGGTGGCCCAACAGAATCTGGGCCGGGTTGTGCCCTATCAAGATGCCGATGCCCTGGCCGGGGCCTTGCTTGACCTGCTGGCACGACCTGATCTGCGCGCCGGGCTGGCCCTCAACTTCGCCCACGTTGCTGCCCGTTATACCTGGGAGGTGGTGACCCGCCCGCTGGCTCAATTCTGCCAGTCACCACGCCTCGCCGCTGACCGGGGGCGATCCTTGTGGGGGGGGACGGAGGCGAAGATGGGTAACACTGGCACCCTTTGGCGCGAACGGTTGGGTAAGGGATGGCGCGTGCTGCGTCGCCAGGGACCATTGGCTCTCTGGCGGGAGGTGGTCAGCTTTTGGGGTTGGCAATGGGGGCGCTAGGGTCCTTGATGGCGCTTCAAATGCAAACTGAGATGTTCGCAGGGGACTCTGAAACTGGGTGGGGCAGTTGACATGAAGATCACGTTTATATTGCCTACTCTAAAAGCCAGGGGAGGCGCGCGTGTAGTATTCGAGTATGCTAATCGTTTGCAAAGACGTGGTCACCAGGTCGTTATCGCCTTTATTGAAGGTGAAGCAACCCAGCGTTGGTTTCCGCTGAACGCGCCAGTAATCTCCCGCTCTGAACTTGTGAAACGAGCATCAGGAATCGATATCTTGATAGCTACTAGCTGGAATACGGCGCCTGTGTGCCTCGCTTTGCCAGCGAAAGCCCATGTTTATTTCGTCCAAATGTTTGAGACTCTCTTCTATGAAGATACGCGCTCGCAGATTGACTCGTATTCAACTTATCAGTGGGACTTTGATGGCTTCATCACAATTTCTGATTGGTTGCAGCGCATGCTGTCCCAAGAATTCCAGCAAGAAAGTGTTGTCATACCCAACGGAGTAAATCTGGATATGTTTTATCCTGATCCCCGTTTTCCCAAAAATGATCGAGTAAGGGTCTTAATTGAAGGCCCACCTCATTACTATAAAGGTGTCAAAGCCGCTTTCGCTGCTGTGGCTGATTTGCCAGTCGAAGTTTGGTCGCTTTCCCCACAAGGTCCACTGAGCCCAGTGGACCGGTCATTTGTTTCGCCATCGCAGGACACCATCCGGCAAATCTACTCTTCGTGCGATATTCTGCTTAAGACTTCCTGGTATGAGGGGCGTCCATGCCCTCATGTTGAAGCTATGGCTTGTGGCTGTGCTGTTGTTTCCAGCTATATGTATGGCGTAGATGATTTGGTGGACGGGCAGAATGCCTTGATCGTACCGCCTCGCGATGTGACTGCAACAAGATCGGCCCTTATTCGTCTCATGGAAGATTCATCTCTACGTGAACGGTTGGTTGAGGGTGGATTTGAGACAGCACGCAAACTGGATTGGGAAAAGAGCGCTAACCAGATGGAACAAGCTCTGTCAGATATACTGGCAAAACGGGCTTCTCGCTACTCGTTTGGTCGAGAGCCACATTATTCTACGCCGGTTCATGTGGTTCTCTTCAACGAGGCAGGAAAAGAACAAGCTGAACGCAGTCTCGCATCACTACAGCGATCGATACCTCAAGGTAAGCTTTCGTTGTCTATCGTCGGCGATAACATTCCCCACGATATCGTAGAATACTTCGCCAAGGAAGGCTATTCAGTATTGGTAAGAGACTCGCACCAAAATTACGCCTCGATTTGGCGCGAGGTGATCAGACTGGCCGAAAATCGCCTGATTGTGTTGTTAAGCACGTCGGTCAGGATAGACGAGCCTGATTGGATAGTGCATATCCTTAGGCAGCTTGATGCCGACTCCCAAATTGGCATTTTGGGAGTCAAGATTGCTTATCCTGACTGGACTATTGCAAGCGCTGGAGGTACCATTGGGCCTGCTAGCGGGTGGGCGCTAAATCGTCATGTGGGCCATCATGGTTTACATGAACAGGTTTACTTCTATAATCAGACTCGTGACGTTGATTGGGTTGATGGCCGATGTGTCGCCATTAGCACTCAAGCAGCTCACGACTTGCTTGGTGTTCCAGGCAAGCATCCCTTCGGAGAGGGCATTGTCGAATACAGTCTGGAAGCCGCAAAACGAGCATGGCGTATAGTCTATTTCCCTCAGGTTATGGCCTGGCTGGAACCTGTTGGAGCTGTCCTGGAAAGGCTCGTCTTTGAGGATTTGCCGGAAGTAGACTTTGCAAAGCGTCGAGAGATAGCTCGTCAAAAAGGGTTAGGTCATTACATTCAAGTTTTCGCCCACGATCTTAGGGAGTATGGCCTCGGTTGGGTGTTAAAACGGTCCTTTAGCTGGCTAAAGTGGTTTCTGTCCAAAGCTGGCTGAGAGGACACATGGTATGCAGGTGAGATAACTTACGATCGCGATCTCGGGTGTATTTCCTTCAGATGTTCGATCAATTGACTGAGATTGAAAGGCGGATTCAGCGACGAGCCTGGAATATGATTGAATTGGTACGTCTGCGGGCAGTGGCTGGACGAGCTAATTGGCGTGTCGTGAATGGTGGTTACAGGCTGGCTTCATGCCCTGTGTGTGGAGCAGTTGGTTACACGTTGCTTTACAAGATGCTGACTCAACATTTGGTCGAATCATGGGGACTTAGCCACTATGCTGAAGTAGCCTACGATGAGCGAGAAGGAGGGATGTGTCTTACCTGCGGGGTTAATTTAAGAAGTCGGGCATTGGCGAATGCCATGGCCTGGCGTATTTTGGGAAACCCTGCTGAGGGATTCTCGACTACCTTGGCTCACCCCGTCTTGTATTCGGGAAAGAAGGCTGAGATCAACGCTTTCGGACTTTTGCACAGTTGGCTGGCCGAATTGCCGAATTTATATTATAGTGAATATAGTCCTTCTCAGCCTGGTGTTAGGCACGAAGATTTGATGAATTTAAGTTATGCATCTTCTGAGTTTGATTTCGTCTTTTGTTCCGAGACTTTAGAACATGTCCCCGATTACCGGCGGGGTTTGCGAGAGATACATCGCGTACTGAAACCGGGCGGCGTTCTCTTTTTAACTGTCCCGCTGCTTTGGCACACCCGGACCCGTCAGAGGGCCAGGATAGACACCGAGAACGGGACTATCACGCACTTATTGCCTCTCTCTTATCATAATTCACCCCTTAATGAGATGCCTGGGCTTGATTTTCTGGTGACCTATGATTTTGGTAGCGATTTTCTGGTTGAAGTTTCCATAGCCGGTTTTTCTGGTGAGCTATTTCTTGCGCCGCGCTACGGACCGGGACCACAGAATCCTTATAACGTGGTAATGATTG
The DNA here is from genome assembly GCA_964439175.1 of uncultured Anaerolineales bacterium. GTDB lineage: Bacteria > Chloroflexota > Anaerolineae > 4572-78 > NAK82 > CAYTNQ01. The sequence goes on from CAYTNQ010000054.1 coordinate 8,811, forward strand.
GGACACGTTTGTAGGGGATAGTACTCAATTTTATCGCCGTGGAGTCGAATCCAGTGAGAGTCACTTTTGTCTTGCCTTGTTTGACTGTTGGGGGGGGCGTGCGAGTCGTGTACGAGTATGCCAATCGCCTCCGAAAGCGAGGTCACGAAGTCGCTGTAGTCTCGATTGATGGGGACATGAAACAACGCTGGTTCCCGTTGAATGCATCAATCATTTCCCGTTCCCAACTCGTAGATGGGGCTCGGGAAATCGATGTTCTGGTAGCTACCAGTTGGCATACTGCCCCGATTGTCCTTTCGTTGCCGGCGCGATCTCGGGTGTATTTCCCTCAGATGTTCGACACTCTCTTCTATCGAGATTACCGTTCTCAATTCGACGCATGTGCTACTTATCAGTGGTCTTTTGATGGTTTTGTCACCATTTCTCATTGGCTACAGCGCATGCTGTTTGAGGAATTCGGTCAGAAAAGCACAATTATTCCTAACGGCGTCAGCCTGGATATGTTTTATCCTGATCCCCGGTTTCCGAAGAAAGATCGCGTCAGGGTGTTGATCGAAGGCTCGCATGCTCACTACAAAGGGGTCAAAGATGCGTTTGCCGCTGTTTCCGGTTTGCCTGTAGAGGTCTGGTCACTTTCGCAACAAGGTCCACTGGGCCCGGTTGATCGCTCGTTCACTTTGCCCTCGCAGGATACTATCCGCCAGATTTATTCCTCTTGCGACATTCTGCTCAAGACTTCGTGGTATGAAGGCAGGCCATGTCCGCACGTTGAGGCAATGGCCTGCGGGTGTGCCGTTGTTTCCACCTATATGTATGGTGTTGACGATTTGGCGGACGGCGAAAATGCTCTGATCGTGCCGCCGCGCGATGTACCGGCGATCAGGGCGGCGCTTATCCGCTTGATAGAAGACGCTGATCTTCGGCGATCTCTGGTAAAGAAAGGATTCGAAACAGCGCGCAATTTAGATTGGGAAAAGAGCGCCGAGCAAATGGAACAGTTTCTATCGGGCGTGCTGGAGAAAGCCACGTCCCGTTCGTCCCATGCACAGGCGCAATCGTCTCTTCCGGCTCATGTGGTTCTCTTTAACGAATCTGGCAGAGAAAGAGCCCATAGCAGCCTGACTGCGTTGACGTGTTCCATTCCTATCGATCAGCTTTCGCTATCGGTCATTGATGGGGGTAGTCACACAGATGCCATCGAATACTTCACTAATGCGGGGATCCCTGTTTTCACTAGAGACAAGCAAGATGATGCATCTATCTGGCAGCGAGTAGTTAACCAGGCGAAGGGGTGCCCTATCGTGCTGGTAAGTACCTCGGTTCGGATAGATGATCCGGCGTGGATTGAACGCAGCCTGGCGCAATTGGAAGCTGACTCGGACATAGGAATTTTGGGTGTCAAAATCGTTTACCCTGATTGGAATCTGGCCAGCGCCGGCGGCTTTATCGGTCCGGCGAGTCACTGGGCGTTAGATCGTCAAATCGGTTACTATGGCTTTCGAGAGCGCCATTACACCTATAACCAACCGAGAAACGTGGATTGGGTAGACCATCGCTGTGCGATCATTCGAGCTGAAGTAGCTCACGACTTGTTAAACATAGAGAGCAGCCATCCCATAGGAGAGGGCATCGTTGAATACTGTTTGCGAGCGGAGGAATGTGGGTGGCATGTGGCCTACTTTCCGCAGGTTCTAGCATGGCTCACATCTCCTGAAGCGGTCTTGGGTTATCTCAATTTCGAAGAACTGGAGGAATTGGATATTCAGTCGCGGCGGATGATATTGCGGCAAAAAGGATGGAAGCATTACGTTAGTGTTTTCAGTCGCGATCTGAAGCAATATGGCCTCCGAGAAGTTTTAAAGCGATTCATCCGCTGGTTGAAGTGGCTCTCTGTTGGTAAAGCCTGAGCTTATTGTCTCACGTTCAATTCAATATAGTAGGCCCAAGGCGTGTGGCCTGTAAATGCCTGTGGACGATGCGTATGTCGGAAGTCACTATATTATTGCCAACTTATTTACGCCCTGGACAGCCGGATTTTATTGCCCGGGCCCTGCGCAGTATTGCGGCACAGAGCTATGCAAATTATTCGTTGTTGGTCATTGAGAATGGGCACGACGAGGCAGCGCATCGCCGCTATGACGAAGTTCGCGACATAGTTCCTGCCAAATGGCTGTATTATCCAGGCTTTGGTAATGTAGCTCAGGCGCTCCAGTTTGGCCTGGCCCATGCTGGCCCTAGTGATTATCTTTGTGTGATGGAAGATGACGACGAATGGCACCCTGAGTTTCTTCAAGAGATGGTTGCCACGTGGGAAGCTCACCCCGGTGGCGGCCTGGTTTATTGCCACGAGCGAGAGATTGACTCTGAAGGAAATGAGGTCGATTGGACGGGCCATCCCTCCGGCTTTAATCGCACCTTGCTGTTCAGCGGCAACTGGATCCATCTGCCTGCCCAAATGTGGCGATTTGATCGTGTAATGGCGGCCGGCGGATTTGATGTGTTGACGTCCTGGGCCACGGATTGGGATATGGCTTTGCGGATGAGCGCATATGGTACTCAATTTGTGCCTCGAGTGCTGCTGACCCATTACTGGCATGGCAGTAACACTTGCCTGGACCTGGATCTGATGGCACAGCCAGTTAAGGTCATTCGAGCTAAGATGACTCTGGGTTATTATGATCCGATTCCACTTGGCGTTGTTCTCAGAGACTCGATTCCGACGCCACATGGCGAACCGCCTTTGGCGCAGCGTTCGGAATCTGACGTTGCCGCACGCTGGGCAGCAATCCGGCGACGTGGGCTGGTCCATTATCTGCATTGGTCTATCCACGAACTGAAAATCAATGGCATTGGTGGGTTGGCGCAGCGGGGCTTCGAGTGGATGCGTTGGGTTATTTCAGGAAAGGCTACTTCTAGAAATTACTAGACTGGAAGAGAAGATGAAAAACGAAACAACACCTAATGTACAACTTTTAGTAAGCCTGGCGTTTGCCATAGGTCTGGCTTTCGCATTTAGTGTTTCGGGTTGCCGTAACCCGGAGTCGACTCAAGTACTGTCATCTCCTATTTCAACGCCGACTGCGGATATTTTTGTTTCGCCCCTTATCAGGGTGACGCCTCCCGTTTCACCTATCGAATCGGCGGAGCCTGCAACACCTGTTGCTACAGTTGTCGTTTGCGACAGCCCGGTCCAATACAAGATACATATTAGTTCGCCTCAGGAGGCTAGCTGCTCCAACGTGATTGCTCCTCCATTGGATGGGACATGCGATGCATGCTTTTCAGGAGACTATCACCAGTTAAGCATGGCTTGCTTCAATGGCAAGTGGCAATTTACTGGCTCTCAAGACAAACTGGCGTTTGTATTAGAGCGTTATAATCACGTTCCAATAACGAATCAAATGACACCCAGCGACATTCGGCTAACAGGGAAATTCGCATCTGAGGATCGATCTTCCTTCAATGGTATAGCTACGGTGGTCGTAGATGCTCCAGCCTTTGGTGATTGCACTTCACCTTTTTCCTATACAACGGAGTTGGTGGGTGAAATTGTTCCCTAGCTGGACCCGGCATCAAAACTGGCCCATAGTCTTTGTGGGCTTGTTACTATTTATAGGCACATTATGGGTTGTTCTTCCCGCTGCCTCGGGAGGTTGTGTTTATTCTACTCAGTGGAGTTGCGGTTATACTTGGGGGGATGAGGAATTTGGATTCGTTCTGACCGCTTTGGTCTACCATGGCAGAGTACCTTATCGTGATTTCTTTCATATTTATGCGCCTATTGGTCTCTACTTGCCCTCGGTTTTCTACGCGTTGTTAGGCGAAAGTCTGGCTATCCGGCGTTTTTATATGGCTTTTATGGCAAGCCCGATGGCTACCTTGCTTATTTATGGCTTGGCACATCAAGTATTTGAAAACTTGCTCATTAGTGCCACGCTAGCTTTAAGCTATTTCGCCGGTATTAACGGCATGCAGGACCGCACCTTTTTTGGATTTCTAGCTATTCTCTTCTTTATAATCTACATTGACAAGCCTGTTGATTTTATGGGATTCATCACCGGCTTGGCGGCAGGCGTCGCTATACTGGCCAGCCAGGAAGTTGGCGTTTTGGCCTTGGTAATCATCGGACTGGCACTTTTGCTCTGGCCGCTGCATCCTATCTCAGATAGTCTTCGCCTTCGGCTGAAGAGTCTGGCGGTATTGGGTCTCGGGTGGAGTATTCCCGTTATATCAGCGATAGTGTTTTTCGCTGCTCGGGGGGGATTGAATGCCGCCTTGTATGACTTGTTTTTGTATGTTTTTACCACCTATCAAAGGTTATTCCCACTGCCGATGGCGTTGTTGTCTCCTGCTGCTTTGACATTCTACTTGTTTACAATCGTAACATATGTGGCTATGTTTAGCGTTCTTGCTATTGAAGGTATATTACAGCCGCCTTCACCCCTTCAAAAGAAATTAGCAGTTTTGCTTTTGTTTGAGATTGCGCTATTTACCACAGCGACTACCAGAGCTGACCTGGGACACCTGTTCTTTGCTATTCCGCTTCTTCCTTTCTTCCTTTACTCTCTTTTTCGCTACGGCGTGCACTCTTTCCGTTCTCTGTTGGTCGCCTCGCGCGTGCCTGTTACAGTGGAAGTGTCCCCCACTGCAAAGCTACTACCATTCGCTATATTGTTCAATATCGGCCTCTGGTTGTTGGTCTGGCAAAACCCTAAGGCTATCTTGGCTATTGTTTTGCTGGACGCTGGCTTTCTTGCCTATGTATGGCAAAGTTCCCGATCAAGCTCTCCATCCCGTTTGGCGACGCGCTGTTTTAATATAATGCCCTATTTTACTAGTTTGGGCAGTTTGTTGATACTGATTTTCACTGGGACTGTATTGGTGCGCATGGAATACCCATATGCCCTCCAACGAGTTTTCCCCCTACAACCCCAGTGGTCGGCCCGGGTTAGTGGTGTACTAGTTCCAACTGAGGTAGCTAATACAACGCAAAGGATAGTTGATGGTCTGCGTGAGCGTACGCAACCCGGCCAGGCAATTTTTATGTTTCCATATCACACATTGTTCTATTTGTTGTCGGATCGCCATAACGCCACAGGCTACTACTTCTTCCATTGGTCTGTAGTAGGCAGACAGTATCTCGACCAAGAAGAAGAGACAGTGTTGACCGAGCTAAAGCATATGGCTCCAGCTATGGTGGGAATTCAATTGCAGGCGGCACGCAACATTGGGGGCAGAGTGTACTATTATCTGCTTGATCATTATGAACCTGTGGCGGATATTCCCTACCTGGGCAATACGATACGATTGCTGGCACCCTCTCTCGTTTCAACGAGATCCGAACTTTACATAGCGGACTATGTGGCTAATTTCCATTTTGCTCAAGCTCCTCCAATATACGAGGAACGCAACTACTTGCGTGCCGATGCGTATGAGATAAATGGGCAGACACGCGACGTGATTTGGCAGCATCCCCCTTATGCTAGTACGATGAGTCTTCGCCTTTGCTTGCCGGCACATAGCAAGCTAAAAGTCGGTTTAGGTCCCCGGCCTTCTACGTGGCAACCAGAACTTACCTCTTCCGGAGAAAATCGCATCATATTGCTAAACAGATCTGGCGCACATGTACTCTTTACGAAATATCTGGATCCAGTCACTTGGCCCGAGGACAGAATGTGGCATGAAGCTGTCATCGACTTGGGTGATTTTCGAGGAGTGGTTACGCTGCGTTTTGAGACGGACTCAGCACATGGCATCGGTTGGGCAGAACCGGTTATCATGTTGGCGCATCCGATGAAAAACGTTTCCCGGTTGGTTACGCAACCGGATAGATGTCTTCCTTAACTATAACTTACTGAGGTCCAGTGATCACATGGTATTACAAAGAATCCGGTCGCTCCTAACCGAAAAAGGTCTGCGCTGGACTTGTTACTTTGTTCTAGTCTCTCTTCTAAAAAGGAGCGCGGGCAACTTCGATAAGATCATTGATGCCCTGGACTGGCGCATGGAAATTTTAGAAAGGAAGCGTCAGGGATTACCCGGCGACAATACTATTGCTGAAAACGTTGCCTTTTGGCAGCGTTATGACTGGACAGAGGGAGGGGAGGAGTGGACTCCTACGCCTGGGTGGAAACAGTCCCTCATAGAAGATGTTATGTTGAAATCCATTGAGCCAGGGAAAACAATACTAGAAGTAGGACCTGGAGCCAGTCGATGGACCGAAACTTTGCAGAAGATAGCTTAACGCCTTAGCCTGGTGGATGTTTCGGAAAAATGTATTGAGTTGTGTCAGAAACGTTTCGCGGGGTGTGATAACATTGAGTTCTTTGTCAATGACGGTGTAAGTCTGGCTTTCATTGCGGATGAGACAGTTGACTTTATCTGGTCGTTCAACGTGTTTGTTCACATCAGCCCCCAGGACACGGAAAAATACTTAATGGGATTTAAGAGGATACTTAAGAAAGGTGGCCGTGGCATCATTCACCACCCTAAAGAAGGTGGATATTACGGAGGGTGGCGAAGCAATATGACTGATAAATTATTCTCCGATAGTTACTACTCAGGCCAGATAACCCTTGCGAAGGTTTGGTAAGAATTTTCAGAGCGAAAGTGCCTTGGCCTACCGAAAATTGCTCTGTTGGCAAAGTTATTCGCAACCTTCGCAAGGGTGGCTGAGTAGTTACCTCCGATATGCTTCAAGGTCATAGCCTTACTTTGGTCACCCAATTCGACGCTTGGCGGAACGATGAACAGATCGGTGTTCGTGCTCACCATGACGCGGTCTCCGTCTTTGAAAAATGATCGAACTTGCCCTGTGCTTGGCGATTTATGATTATAAAGAGTTTTCTGGTTAGCCACTCATAGTTGTAGGGAGGTTTAAGTCTTTGAGCGACTATGCAATTGAGTTCAGCCGCGTTTCAAAAGAATTCCTGCTGCATATAAGCCGGCATCGTTCGTTGCAGGAGGTTTTCATTAATGGCTTTCGTCGCAGCCTAAGCAGCCAACGATCGGGTAACCGCGTTTTCAAGGCATTGAAGGATATCTCTTTTGCAGTACCTAAGGGGACTACGGTAGGTCTCATCGGCAATAACGGGGCCGGCAAAAGCACTGTGCTTAAGCTTATTTCTCAGGTAATTCATCCCTCATCTGGCAAAATCACGGTTGATGGCAGCGTTTCGGCCTTATTGGAGTTAGGCGTCGGTTTTCATCCAGACTTGACAGGCCGAGAAAACATGTATTTAACCGCTGCTATTCTAGGCGTTAAGCGGAGTACCATAGACAAGCGCTTAAATAAGATTATCGACTTCGCCGAATTGAAACCCTTTATCGATTTGCCTGTTAAACAGTATTCTTCGGGTATGCTGGCGCGACTCGGCTTTGCTCTAGCGACCCACGTAGATTCAGATATTCTGATCATTGATGAAGTGCTGGCAGTAGGCGATGTCGCTTTTCAAAAAAAATGCCTCAAACGTCTCGAGCAATTGAAAGGCGACCGGACGATTGCCTTAGTGGCACACTCGATCCCGATCGTAGAGCGCCTATGTGATCGTCTTATCTGGATCGACGAGGGGCAGATTCGCGCCGAAGGTGAGCCTACCGAGATCATCAGCGATTATCTCCGCTCTGTTCATCAGTCATTGAGCGAAGGTGTTAAAGCTTATGGCAGTGATCATCAGCTTGCTGACTATGGCCTGGTCGTCTCCGATATAGAGCTGATTAATTCCGCAGGTGAGGTTACAACAGAGTTTACCTCCGGCGAAACTCTGAGAGTCCGAGTTCACTACGAGGCCTTCGTCGAGATTCCCGAAGTTGTTGCTGCCATCGGCATCGACACCCAGGAAGGTTCGCGACTGGCAGGTAATATTACCTACGATGATAGTACTAGTTTGGGAGCCAGCAGGGGCCGAGGTATCATTGAAGCAGTATACCCGAGTCTTAACCTTGCTACTGGCAGCTATACGATAACTACTTACCTTTACACAGCGCCTAATCCTCCTGCATGGGGTAATCCATCCGATTTTCGAAACCGAAGTTTCAAAGTTGTCTCACCGCGGCCCTATCACGGGCCTATTGAACTCCAGGTTCATTGGCATCATTTTGCCGAGAATGAAGGATTACCCATAAGTATTATTGTGTAACGCCATGAAACATGATATTCTAACACCTAGAAACAAGCTATTAGACTAGTTAAAAGGAGTCGTCTCCATGTTCAAAAAGATTATCTCGTTTACGTCTGTCTTAGTTGTGGGCACTTTGATTGTCTTGTTATTAGGCGCGAACGTCGCTATGGTAGGCGCCCAGGAACCAACCGAGGAGTCCACAGCAACGTCGACCGTGACTCCGACTGAGGAAGCTACTGAAGAATCAACAGTAGTGCCGACTGAGGAAATCACCGGGGAGCTAACTGTCGAGCCGACTGAGGAAATCACCGAGGAACCAACCGCCGAGCCGACTGAGGAAGTCACCGAGGAACCAACCGCCGAGCCGACTGTGGAACGAGATAAGGATTTCGCGGCCTCCGATGCGAGTGGCAGCAGCGGAGATATTTCTGTGGCAGCCAGCGAGCCGCAATACTCTTACCCACTGATTCAAAACACGGACGCATCTGGGTCAGCTTTGGTATCAGCTTCCTTTTATAACACAAGCGGTGGTGTAGATTATACCAAAGAGGACACCATTCCTGCTCTATCCTCTCTGCAGTATAACGTGATCAATTACAATGTAAGCAATCGCACCGCTGCAGTCTTCGAGTCTGACAAGCGTCTGGCGGGTGTGTCGGTCAATGTTGGCGCCACCGGTCGCAATGCAGATGCCTACGAGTCCCAAAGCACGGGAGCAACCTCGCTCTTCTTGCCTAGCGTTCACAATTTGCCGCTGCAGTATGGTTTGATTGGCGTACAGAACACCAGTAACACTCCGACATCAGTTACCATAACGTTTACTGATAATCAGAACGGACAGCAGCACGTCATAAATGATACCATTCCAGCCCTCTCGTCCCACTTCTACAGCACGCGAGACTATCCGCAACTTGGGACTCCAGATGGCCAGCTCAACTTCGCGGGTTCAGTCTCCATTAGCAGCGCGCAGTCTATTGTGGCCTCGATCATTGAAACCATTGGTGATGGCACCTATTCTTACAATGCCTTTACTCCGTCCCAGGCTGCGAATAAAGTTTACCTGCCCAATGTCCATCGCTTCTGCGGGGATCAGAGTTGTGTGAGCAGTAGCCTGGGTCAGAACACCTGGATCCTCGTTCAGAACACCAGTAGCACCCAAAATGCCAATATCACACTGACCTATTATGATACTGGTGACAACCCCGGCTTCACCTACGCGATCAACGACGTTGTACCGGCAGGTCAGGCTAAGCAGTATCAAACCTATGACAACATCAACTTGCCGATGAACTTCCGTGGTACGGCAGTGGTGGAATCCACCGGAGCTTCTATCGTCGCTAATGGGCTTGAATTTATGCCGATCGGCCCAAATGCGTGGTACTCCTACAACGGATTCAGTGATGCAGATGGGGCTACCACAGTTTACACTCCTGACCAGCACCGTCGACCATCGATCCCGTTCAATGCCCAAAGCTCATACACATTGGTTCAAAACATCGGCGGTGCAGCTACCCGCGTTCGCATCACGTACTACACCAGCACTGGTGCCCAGGTGGCCCAAAGTTCTGCGATTACTGTTCAACCTGGTTTTGGCTATCAGTTTGGTACGCGTGACCTCGATTTTACCGGACCGGGTGAATCGGCTGGCAATTTCAATGGTGCCGGTATTGTTGAAAGCTTAGATGGTCAGAAAGTTGCTGTAACTGTAGTTACCCTATTCCTGAACGACGTTTACGCTTATAATGGCTTTGGTAAGACTTGGTAAGTTGCCTACTTGGTGCAGGGTTGCTGATCAAGCTTGAGACAGACCTTACAGGTTGCCAGGAGTCTGTAAGGTCTCGTCTATACGGTTTTTGACTGTTTTAGAGATTGGCGTAGAATAACAACTGGATGCCTTCAATATAGGGGCATCCAGTTGTTGTGTTGGGAGAAAGTGCTATGAAGTTCACCGGCGAAAGACTTGTCCCTGGCCTGCCAGAAGAGCGATCTCTGTGGCAGGAGCATTTGGCCCGCTACAGGCTTGCCTGCTATCTTATGGAGAGAGAGCAGTGTGTGTTGGATCTTGGATGTGGAACGGGTTATGGGGCGTTTGAATTGTCTCAAATACCAGGAATAAGGATGACGGGCCTGGATCTTTCCTCAGAGGCCATTGCCTACAGCATAGCCCAATTCTCATCCGAGAATCTCGGTTTCGCTCAAGCAGATGCCAACGCGTTGCCATTTTCAGGTGCTTACTTCGATGCAGTCGTTTCCTTTGAAGTGATCGAGCATCTGACTGATCCCCAATCTTATCTGCATCAAATTCAGAGAGTGCTCAAGGAAGAGGGTTTCTGCGTGATTTCTACTCCCAACCGGGAAGTTTATTCCCCTGGTATGGACCAACCATGGAATCCTTTTCATGTGAAAGAATATTCCATTTCAGAATTCACACAATTGTTGCAGCAGGTTTTTCCGTTTGTGCTTTTAATTAAGCAATATCATGTCGATGGTTATTTAATGAACTTAGCTGACGATGCTGAGGCAGACAATGACATCCGATCTCTGCAGTATTTTCCTATAGGCTCATTTGCTGAGGCGCCCTACCTTATAGCTCTTTGCGCATTGAGCGTGAGTACCTTCTCTAAGTTGCAAAGACGACTGAACCAACTTTTGCCTGCTATGTATGCAGACATTAGCCGGTACAGCGAGGTTGAGGAACTAAAGGTATATATCAATTCAAAGGAACATGAACTTAACCGCCTACATCAGCATCTGCGGGCTATTGAAAATGGTCGTTTTATGCGGTTACTCAACTGGGGGACCAACCTGTGGGATCAGTGGATGGGGGTCTTGAAGAAAAAAGGTTAAGCCTGGCGTATCAGTTGCAAAATGTACTTTGTTGTATCTCTGCGTAGGTGGTAGCTTGCCTATATCTCCTCCGCAAAGCGCCAACTATAGCGACGGAAGATGTAGGCGCCTATCAAGAAGAAAGCAAAGGCGGTGACAGCCGTGCGCAGCAGGAAATCGTAGGCCGGGGGGGCGCCATCGTATAAAATAACGCGATAAGTGGCAATGAGGGATGTCATAGGGTTCAGGATGTGCATCCAGCGCCAGACGTCAATCGTTATACCCAATAGTTGATAATTGCGCGGTAAAATGCTCACCTGATAAAAAATAGGCGTCACAAAGAACCAGGCCAGCATGACCACGTTCATGATCTGCTGTGTGTCCCGGTAAAAAACATTGAGAGTCGCCAGGATGAAGCCGATGCCGAGCGTGAAGACGACTTGAATCAATATCACCAAGGGCAGCAACAGAACCCACGGTGTCAACCCAATCCCAGAGGCGAATATCATGCCAAACAGGATCACTAAGGCTAGACAAAAATTGAACAGCTCGGCTAATACAGTGGACAGGGGTAGTATTTCACGTGGGAAGTAGACTTTATTTACCAGGTTGGTGCTACCAATAATGGAGTTCGTGCTTCCAATCACTGAGGCCGAGAAAAAGTTCCAGGGCAACAGGGCGCACAAAACAAAGACCGGAAAGTTAGGTATGTTACCGCCAGCAGGGGTCATGACGGTAAAGACCACGGTGAAAACCAAGGTCATAAGCAGAGGATTCAGCAGCGACCACAGCACGCCTAAGATCGAGTTTTTGTATCTGACCTTTAGGTCACGCGCTACCAGGTTGCGGGTCAGTTCGCGGTAGGCCAACATATCTTTTAGCCACTCAAAGATATTGAGCCAGACATTATTCCGAGATTGAGTGGCGTCAATTACCGTTTGATTTCCTCGTCGCTTTATTAATGCCACGTTGCCTACCCTCTTTGGTCGAGTTTCCCGCCTCGCTCTCTATCGTCTCCTGGCTGGACTGATGCGTGGAGTGGATAACTCCTATAGTATACCACCGAGCGTAGCGGAGTCGCAATTTCGTCATCATCGCGAGTGCGTTCAGATTTCGGGGCGAACCCTCCCGCAGGTTGCTACAAAAAATCGCAGCTTGTTCAACCAAAACCTGCGGGAGGGTGCATCGCCCCCCAAAATAAACACACTCATCATCGCGGGGTTGCGCAGTGGTTGTGCACAAGCGATGTCGTGTGAGGAGAGAAGAGGAAGCGAGGGAACAATTCTTGCGTACCTTGCTGCCCAGGCTCTAACGCCGATGTACTGTTGGCAAGTCTCTGTTTCTCGTGTTATACTATTGGCAGTCTAAGCAAAATGCAAAATTGTTCAGGCTGGATTGTCGATCCGGCCTCGGGCGTTTCTGACTCTACAGAGTCTATTTGCCCTGAAGCAAATTATGTGCAGTTAAACGATGCCAGCCCCCAGGGCTAAAGATATCACGATCCCAACATCTACGGAGAAACCAATGTCCACTCACTACAAAGAGCTCGGTCTCGTCAATACCCAAGTCATGTTCCAGATGGCGATGGAAGGCGGTTACGCCATCCCTGCCTATAACTTCAATAACATGGAGCAATTGCTGGCCGTCATCCAGGGTTGTGTGGAAAGTGACTCGCCCGTGATCTTGCAAATCTCCAGAGGGGCCCGCAGCTATGCCAATCCAACCATGCTGCGCTACATGGCGATGGGAGCCGTCCAGATAATGAAGGAGATGGGCGGCAATATCCCGATCGCCGTGCACCTGGATCACGGCGATCGCTACGAGTTGTGCGTGGATTGCATCCAAAATGGCTTCAGTTCGGTGATGATCGACGGCTCGCACCTGTCTTACGAAGAGAACGTTAACCTCACGCGCCGGGTGGTAGAGTACGCTCACCAATTCGACGTGTCGGTGGAGGGAGAGCTGGGCGTGCTGGCCGGCATCGAGGAGGACGTGTCAGCGGAGCGCAGTACCTATACCCAGCCTGAAGAAGTGGAGGATTTCACCAAACGGACCGGCGTCGATTCGCTGGCTATCTCCATCGGTACCAGTCATGGCGCTTACAAGTTCAAGGTCAAGTCGGGCGAACAGCCCCCTCCCCTGCGCTTCGATATTTTGGAAGAGGTTGCGAGACGCTTGCCCGGCTTTCCCATTGTGCTTCACGGAGCCAGTTCGGTGGTGCCGGAGTATGTTAAGATGATCAACCGCTACGGTGGTCATATGGAAGGCGCCGTGGGCGTGTCAGAGGATCAGTTGCGGCGGGCTGCCCACGGTGCCGTCTGCAAGATAAATATTGACAGCGATTGCCGGCTGGCCATTACGGCTGCTGTCCGCAAAGTGCTGGCTGAGAGGCCGGGCGAGTTCGACCCGCGCAAATATCTGGGGCCGGCCCGCGATGAGCTAACGAAGCTGGTTAAACATAAGAACGAAGCCGTCCTCGGCTCCGCAGGGCACGGCCGGGAAATCATGGCCGCTATCAACAGTTAACTAACTATCCGATGATTGAATTGTACCGGAAGAGTGATTCTCCTCACTCTGAGGACATCGAAGCAAAATTGAAAGAATTGGTCGTCGCCTACAAGGTGGTCGTCATCGAGGGGGACAACGCTGACCCAGCACTGGTGACTTTAGGGGAACACGTCACCCTGCCGGCATTGAAAGACGATGGGCAAGTCATCAGCGGGTTGCCGGCCATTCGGGCCCACCTCGAAAAGCTGGAGGAATTTGTTGCGTTGTGGCGCAAGTTCCAATCCGACGCCTGTTATTGCGACGAAGATGAGTGATGGAAGCGAGGCAATGACTGCTAAATTCACCGAACACCATCTGCCGCCCCGTAGATCTCCTACGGGGAAGCGAACCAAAATCGTGGCCACCATCGGACCGGCCAGCCAGAGCCGGGACGTGTTGCGCCGGATGATCCTGGCCGGTCTCGACGTAGTGCGCCTCAACTTCTCTCATGGTGACTACGAAGCGCACGCTGCCGTCATTGAACGCGTGCGCGGATTGAGCGACGAGCTAGATGTGCCGGTCGCCATCCTGGGCGACCTGCGCGGGCCGCGCATCCGGGTGGGCGAAATCGAGGGGGGCGTGATTAGCCTCATGCCGGAGCAAATGCTCGTGCTGACCCCTGAGCCAGTAGTGGGCGACACGCAGCGCGTCTCCATCTCTTTCCCTGGTCTGGCTGGTGATTTGAAGCTTGACGACCTGTTGTTGGTGGACGACGGGGAGGTCGAGCTGCGCGTGGAAGAACTGGGTGACAACGGTGACATCCACTGTCGCGTTGTGGAAGGGGGTACTCTTTCCAGCCGGCGTGGTATCAATCTGCCGGGCATCCGGGTCAGCCTGCCCTCAGTGACCGATAAGGACCAACGCGACGTGGCTTTCGCCGTCGAACAAGCGGTCGACTTTTTGGCTCTCTCCTTCGTCCAATGTGCCGATGACGTGCGCAGCCTTAAGCGACTGCTGGCCCGCTTGGATGCCGACATCCCCATCATTGCCAAAATCGAAAAGGAAGGCGCGCTCGACGACATTGACGCCATCATCGAAGAAGCTTACGGAGTGATGGTCGCGCGGGGTGATTTGGCCCTGGAGATGAGCTTCCAGGAGGTGCCGGTGGCACAGAAGCGCATCATCGCCAAGTGTCGTGCTGCCGCTGTACCGGTCATCACTGCTACTCAAATGCTCGAGTCGATGATGCAGGAGATTCATCCTACCCGTGCTGAGGCGACCGACGTAGCCAATGCCATTTTCGATGGCACGGATGCATTGATGCTATCCGGCGAGACAGCCATTGGTCAGCATCCGGTCGAGAGCGTCGCTACTATGGCGACCATTGCCGCCCGGGCTGAAGCAGCCTGGCTAAGCGGTGAAGTCGCCGAGCCACCTGCCCTATCGCCCACTTCCAGCATCGACTCAACCATCGCCTACCTCAGCCACGTGGCTGCGCGCCACTTAAAGGTAGCAGCGATCGCCACCTATACCCGGTCGGGGAGCACGGCCCGCCGCGTGTGCTGCCACCGTCCCTGTGTGCCCATCCTGGCCCTCACCCCGCAGCCTGCTACCCGGCGGCGCCTGGCCCTGAGTTGGGGGGTCTGGCCGGTTCTCAGTGACGAAATCCACGAGTTGGCTGAAGTCAGCGCCGGTGCTATCCAGCAGGCTCGAATCTGTGGCCTGGCCCAGCCGGGCAATGCCCTCGTCATCACTGCCGGCACTCCCTTAGGCGTGCCCGGGAACACCAATCTGCTCAAGGTGGAACAGGTGCCATAACACGACCTTAGTCACGAAGAATGTGCCTGAAAAGTGGTGGGGCAGACTTTTCCCCACCCACGGTCCTCTGCACAGGGGAGAGAGGACCTATGGGCCAGTCTGCCCGCCCCACCCTACTTTTCAGACAATTTCTAAGGGGGGCTCCAATGAGTATTCGTTCGGCTTTTGACCAGGAGTTAGAAGAACTGCGTGACAACGTGTTGCTGTTGGGCAGCATGGTAGATACAGCCATCAATCGCTCCATCCAGGCCCTCAAAGAGCGCAACCAGGTGCAAGCCCAACAAATCATCGCCGACGACGAGAAGATCAACCAATTGCGCTTTAAAATCGAAGAGGAGTGCCTGGGGTTGATCGCTCGCCAGCAACCGGCTGCGCGAGACCTACGCTTCATTGTGGCGGCCATGAACATCGTGCTCGACTTGGAGCGTATGGCCGACCACGCCGCTGGCATCGCGACCATCGTCCTGCGCATGGGCGACCAGCCCTTGCTCAAGCCGCTCATCGACTTGCCGCGTATGGCCCAGATTTCGCAAACTATGTTGCGCCAGAGCCTAGATGCTCTTGTGTCTGGCAACCCGGAGCAGGCTCTGGCCATCACCAAAATAGACGACGAGGTAGACCAGCTTTACACCCAGATTTTTCGTGAGTTGATCTCCTTTATGATCGAGGACCCGCGAACTGTGACCCGGGCTATGTATCTGCTCTTTTGTGCTCACAACGTGGAACGTATCGCCGACCGGGTGACCAACATCTGCGAGCGTGTCGTCTTTGTGGCAACCGGTCGGATGGAAG
>CAYTNQ010000055.1:0-24675 GCA_964439175.1 uncultured Anaerolineales bacterium
CCAATTCGATTTTGCTGCCGGGAGTGACGATTGGGCGTGAGGCCTTCGTCGCCGCCGGGGCACTGGTGACGCGTGACGTGCCCGATGCCGTGCTGGTGCGGGGCGTCCCCGCACGGATTATCCGCGATGTGCCTGAAGATGAGTTTGTGGATAACCAATGATGTCAGAACGTAGCAACAGCGAATCTAAAAAAGACACTTGGGCGACTTCGGTGCTTTTGCACGGGCGATTGTGGATTATCTGCAACCTCGAGCCAGTACAGGACAATCAGAAAGCGAGCAACGATGAATACCATCCCGATTCTCGATCTCAAAGCCCAGTACCAGTCCATTAAAGACGAAGTTGATGCCGCTGTATTAGGTGTGATGGCCAGCGGTCACTTTGTGCTGGGGCCGAATGTCAAAGCCCTTGAGGTTGAGGTAGCGGAGTATGTTGGCTGCCGGTATGGGGTCGGCGTCGCTTCTGGCACCGATGCCTTGCGGTTGTCACTGGCGGCGCTGGACATCGGTCCTGGCGACGAAGTGATTACCACACCTTTCACCTTTGTAGCTACTGCCAACACCATCTCGCATTCCGGGGCGCGGCCGGTCTTTGTGGACATTGACCCGCGTACCTTCAACATCGTCCCGGCACAGATTGAAGCGGCCATCACTGAGCGGACCAAGGCCATCGTGCCGGTGCACCTGTACGGGCAGCCAGCCGAAATCGATGAGATTATGGAGATCGCCCGGCGGCATCATCTTTACGTGATCGAGGACTGCGCCCAGGCCATCGGGGCTGAGGACGATGGGCGACGTGTGGGTTCTTTTGGTGACGTGGCCTGTTTCAGCTTTTATCCCACTAAGAACCTGGGCGCCTACGGGGATGGCGGCATGGTGACCACCAACAACGCGGACATCGCCGAGCGCATCGACGTGCTGCGCCGCCAGGGGGGTAAGGCCAAGTATTATCACGAGGTGCTGGGCTTCAACAGCCGCCTGGACGAAATGCAGGCGGCGCTGTTACGGGTGAAACTGCGCCACCTGGACGACTGGCAGGCCGGACGGCGACGCGTTGCCGGTCGCTACGATGAACTGCTGAGAGAATTGGATGTGGCGATCCCCTTCGTTCGCTCCAACGTCACCCACGTGTATCACCAGTATACCATCCGCGTACCCCGTCGTGACGAGTTGCACCAGTTTCTCCAAGAGCGTGGCATTGGTTCTATGATTTATTACCCGCTCCCCCTACATTTGCAAGGTCTGTATCACGACCTGGGCTACGCCGAGGGTAGCCTGCCGGTCAGTGAGGGGGCCGGGCACGAGGTGCTCTCGCTGCCGATGTATCCGGAGTTGGCTGAGGAGCAGATCCAGCGGGTGGCAAAGGCGATTCGGGAGTTTTTATAAAAGCGTCGCTGGGAAGAGGCAGTATGTCCAGAAATAGCACGGCTGGCAGCGAAAAGGAAATAGAGAGACAAATAAGGAGAAGACACTTCAACTTCCGTGGATGGTGAACTGTCTTTTGACAAGGAAGGGTCTGGCAAGCTAAGAAGGCTAGGATATGCCTCGAGTGATTGAACAGGAAGGAATATTGGGACAAGTGTCCTCTTCGGGGGCAAGAAAGAGGAGAAGAAGCAGCTTCGCTCCTGATGTCATGAAACTCGTGGGCGGCATGGCTGTTGCCCAAGTGTTAGCGGTATTGGCGGCACCTATTCTTTCTCGCCTTTATTCTCCAGATGCCTTCGGCACAGCAGCGGTCTTCATATCGATTGCCAGCACGATTGGGGTCATTGCCTGTTTACGCTATGAACTCGCTATTATGCTCCCTGAACATGATGGAGATGCAGCCAACCTACTCGCCGTCAGTCTCTCGATTGTGTTGTTTGTCACCTCCTTAACTGCGGTCATCGTCCTGTGCGCTGGCGATCTGATTCTGAGGATGTTAAACCTCCCGAATCTCAGTAGCTACTTGTGGCTCTTGCCGCTGTTTGTGCTACCAAATGGCGTGTTTTTGGCTCTGAATTACTGGAACTCGCGTACAAAGCATTTTGGCCGACTTTCAGTTGCTAAGATATTCCAATCAGGGGCGACGAATGGAATCCAGCTAGGCGCTGGGGTGGTGGGACAAGCACAAGCAGGGAGTCTGATCGAAGGCGGTGTGCTAGGTGCCGTGGTGGCAACAACAGTACTAGGAGTGCAGATCTGGCGGGACGATCGACAAGAATTTATCAGAGCTGTTCGTTGGCCCCGAATGTTAGAGTGGGCCAAGCGGCATCGGAAGTTTCCATTCTTCACAACTTGGTCGGCGTTGCTTAACACCTTGTCATGGCAACTACCGACTTTTTTGTTGGCGGCGTTTTTCTCTCCGACCGTCGTTGGATACTACGCACTCGGTAATCGAATGCTGCGACTACCGATGAATCTAGTTGGCAGTGCTATTGCTCAAGTGTTTTTTCAGAGAGCATCAGAAACTCAACAGGTCGATGGAGATTTGGCGTCCGTAGTTGCTCCGTTGTTTCGCCGCCTAGTCGCTTGGGGGGCATTCCCAATGCTTTTGCTTGCAGTGATCGGCAAAGACATCTTCATCGTAGTCTTTGGTCGGGAGTGGGCGGAGGCAGGTGTTTATACACAGATTTTGAGTATCTGGATGTTCTTTGTGTTTATTTCTTCCCCTCTGAGCACGTTATATAGCGTGTTGGAGCGACAACAGAGCGCTTTACTCATAAATATGTTACTTTTTGTGACGCGCCTAGTCGCGCTTGCGACCGGAGGCTTGTTGGGCAGTGCTCGTCTTGCTTTGTCTTTGTTTGCAGTTTCTGGTGTTCTTATATATGGAGGACTATCTGCTTGGATAATGAGGACGAGTGGAGTTTCTTATCGGAACGCTTTTGGGATAGCTGCTAAGTACCTTACAGTATCCTTCCTGATCATTTTTCCGGTAGGGATCGTGAAATGCCTTAAGCCGGATCAGTCTTTCCTGGTGCTCCTGGTTGGCTCGGCCACTGCTATTATCTATGCCCTGTTCTTGCTGCGGGATGAGCCTAAGTTGGTTGCCCAGTTGACAGGAATGCTTTCTAAACCTGAGATAAGTGCGTAAGCCAATGAGCAGGATACCCAAGAAACTTAAGCGATGGAGCAGAGAGTTAGTGTACTTATTTTTGTCCCTTTTTGGTCCCGGTTTTTCTAACAGACTCTTTCCTCCACCCTTACTGTTGCGCTACGTGATTCTACAAAAAGTACTACGTATAAACTCGCATGTTCCCTGGCCAGTGCACTGGACGTCGCAGATCAAACATCCTGAAAGAATAGAGAAGGGAGACCGCTGTCCTGGGCTTGCAATTTGCTGCTACTTGGACGGAAGCAACGGCATCATCATTGGTCATAACACTTGGATCGGTCCAAGAGTCAGTTTGATCAGCATAAATCATCGGAAGGATGATTATCACCACTACGTGACTGCTGCCCCGATCGTTATTGGCGATAATTGTTGGTTAGCGACGAATGCCATAGTATTGGCAGGCGTTCAGTTGGGGAATCACACAGTGGTGGCTGCCGGCGCCGTGGTAACGAAGAGTTTTCCAGAAGGCGATGTGCTTCTCGCAGGCGTACCGGCCCGAGTGGTGAAGAAACTGGGACCGTACGGAACTGGGTCCGGTGATTTCAGTTATGTAACTCCCGCAATGGGCAACGAACGATGACGCGATTTGAGACGCGTGCCTCTTATGCTAGACGAGGGTTGCTTAGATTAGTTAACGGGTTAGACGGCATAGAAAAGCGGGTTGCACCTAGAAAAGATAGCTTTAGCTTTCCCCCGACATTTATCATAGGTGCTCCCCGGTCAGGAAGCACCTTGTTCTACCAAACATTGGTTAATGCCTTTCGATTTGGCTATCTTTCAAACTTGCACTGCCGTTTCTATGGATGCCCCTACCTCTTACAAAGACTCATTGGGCGTTGGTTACCGCAAGCGCAATCTCCTTACGAGTCTCAGCATGGACGTGTGAATGGTTTAATGAGCCCAAGTGAATGCGGGCAATTCTGGTATAGATGGTTCCGCCGCCGTCCGCAGTATGTTCCCCTTGAAGATGTGGACATGCGCCATCTCTATTCATTGCGCCACGTGCTGATTGGGTTGACTGACGCATTTGGCTTACCACTGTTGTTTAAGAACATGCATTGTGCTTTGCGCTTGCAGCCCCTTTCGAACCTTCTCCCGGAGGCCCGGTTTCTTTTTATTCGTCGCAGTCCGCTCTGGACAGCTCAATCCTTGCTTCTTGTGCGACAACAAATATACGGTGACAAGCACGCTTGGTGGTCGATGGAGCCACCTGAGGTAGATAGTCTTCGTCATCTCTCGCCGGAGGAGCAAGTAGTTCGCCAAGTCGATTCAATTCATCGCGTAATCCTGAAAGAAAGAGATATAGTAGGACCGGAGCGCTTCTTAGAAATTCGGTTTGAGGATTTTTGTCAAGACGTTCCAGGAATAATGGAGCAAGTGCAATTGTTCCTATCATACAGCGGCGTAAATTTAGGTCCACGGTTTCAAGTGCCGAGAACATTTCCAATCTCAAATGAGAAACGCTTGCCAGAAGACGAATTCAATAGGCTCAGGATACTGATCAAGGAGACTTTCCCCGATGAGTCAGACCTTTGATACCGTTGAAGAGAGTTGGGGACGACCAGATGCGCTTGAGGCACTGCAGGCAGCGATGGAGGTCCGGACCGATTTAGTCAGTGAATTTGAAGAAGCATTCAACTGTTTTATTGGTGGATTGGATGCGGCTTTCCTGTTAAGCGGACGCGAGGCACTCTATCAAGCTCTCCGATTACTAGGCGTTGGTCCAAAAGACGAAGTTATTCTCCCAGCGTTTCTGTGTTCTGTAGTTGCTGATGCAGTGCTGCGTGTTGGAGCAACACCCATCTTAGTTGATGTCAAGTTGCCGGGAGGGGAAGTAGATCTTGATCTTATGCTCAGCGCGGTGTCAGTGAAAACCAAAGCTGTGCTGATTGCACACCTCTACGGGATTCCAGTGGATTTTCGAGAAGCAAAGACTGAGCTAGAGCGACGCAACATCGCCATTATCGAGGACTGCGCTCATTGTTTGGGTGGGAAGATCGAAGGCCGAGTTGTAGGAAGGCTGGGAACTTTCTCTATTTTCTCATTTAACTATGATAAACCTATCTCTCTAGGCAACGGTGGCATGCTGGTTTGTTCGGATCCTGCCTGGCTCGAATCCTTCAGGGACGCCAAGGCGCTACAGCAGAATGAGTTCTCAACAGATCCCGCGCAGGAGTTCAAGGACATTGAGAAATTTCTGAATTGGCTGAATCTCCGTCGTCGCCAAATTGGTCGAGTTAGACTGCCTCACCGGCTCTCTAGTCTGAGAAAAGTCTTATCAGCCTATCCACTAGCTGCCAGGATTTACAATCGTCTTCGCTCTAAGCCGCTTGCACCTGTCTTCCACCCTGTTGGCGCTTTGCGCGCGCAGCTTGGGCTCTCCCTACTGCGCCAGTATGAGGACATTGTAGCACAACGCAATCGGAACGCGATCTATGTACGAGGACTGATTGACGAAGACTTGTGGGGCGAAACCAGGACTCTCCCACAAGAAGTTCAACCCGCCTACCTGAGGCTAAATCTGTTTGCAAGCAAGCAGACCACTGAGCAGGTGGACTATACCGCTTTTCAACTGTCCCGTGCAGGATTTCGTGCTGGTAGGTTGAATTGGCCCATAAGTCTTGATCAGGTGCCACATCTCTCACGGTACATAAGACCTGGCTCTCCGTTGCCCAACGCACACAGGATGGCAGCTCACTGTCTTAACTTGCCGATTCATCAGAACTTAGAACAGGCCGATTTGGACCGCATGGTTCAAGTATTGCACTCCATTAAGAATTGACTAAATAATATCTAGTCCTCTACAGGAGGACTAAGGACCTGCATGAGCAGTGGCAGCGCGCTGGAAAAGATGAAATCGCGAGAGATATTGATTGACGAAGAGCGATATAACAACTTTGTCTCCACTTCAGCCCAAGGGACACTCTTTGCTACGACCTGGTGGCTGGATGCGGTTGCTCCCAATCAGTATCGTATTCTTTATGTCCAAAAGGGGGATGAGATACAAGCTGCTTGGCCGATCGTGTTCAAGCATTCCAAGTTGGTTGGGTTAAGGATATTTCTCCCTCCGTTGACGCCTTGGCTAGGAGTGTTGTATCGTCCTCGCTCTTCAAAGTTAGCGAATCAATTGTCAGAAGAAAAAGCTTTAGCTACTCAGTTGATTGGACAGTTGACGAAGTTTGCGTCTCTACATGTTCGTTTTCACAGGAATTTCACCTACTGGTCACCATTCTACTGGCAAGGTTTTACACAAACCACGCATTACACCTACGTGATTGATGATTTATCGGATATCGACGCGATATGGAATGGGTTGCGACAGAATATTCGTACGGATGTGAGGAAAGCAACAAAGCAAGGCGTGGTAGTCGAAGCCATTGACGATATAAACCTGTTTTGGAAAGTTCACGGGCTTACTTTTCAACGACAGCGGAAGCTCGTTCCGTATAACATAGATCTAGTGCGTCGGATTGACGAAGCGTGCAGGAGTCGGGGGGTACGCAAAATATTCGTGGGCCGAGACCAACAAGGAGATATTCACGCTGCTGCTTACATTGTTTGGGATAACCGTTCCGCTTACTATTTGATGGGAGGCTCGGATCCAGAGAAACGTAGCAGTGGGGCAGGTTCGCTGGTAATCTGGAAGGCAATTCAATTCGCGGCCACAGTCACAAATGCTTTCGATTTTGAAGGCTCTATGATAGAATCGGTAGAGCGCTTCTTTCGTGCATTTGGAGCAACACCCTACCCTATTTCTGTTATAAGTAGAATAAATTCGCCGCTGCTGTTTGTTTACCGACAGGGACGCAGGGCTATTAGCCTTTTCGGAAGGCAGTCTGCTGAATCTTAACTCTATCGAAATCAATTACTCAGGTTAGGTGCCTAGTAATCTTGCAGTCTATCAATACCATGCATACTTACAGTCAATTCCGGCTTACTGACTCCGCAATCAACTATATCTGGCAGCAATTAGCTCAGCGAGCCGGGGTAGCATCCAATGGTCCCTGCGAAACGGGCTTTGAAGTGTTAGGCGTCCCGGTCTGCTACGGTCATCCCCAAGAGATTCAACTGGACCGGCCGGGGATTGTGGTCGCCCGATGTGATGCCGATGCTTGGTCCACTCTGATACAGCGGCCACCCAATAGTTTGCACTGGCTCCCGATACATCAAGCAATACCCGACAATGCTAAGATCGCAGTTGATGATCCTGTTCCTGTGGTGTTTTGGGGAAAGGGGTATGATGATGCTGGCAAACCCTTTGCGGAGCAGCGTGCTGATGGCACCATCATGTTCTACGCAGATATCATCGCTGCCACTTTTTTTATGCTTTCACGCTGGGAGGAAACTGTAGTCGCTAGGCGGGACGTGCATGGGCGTTTCCCTGCCAGTGCAAGCGTTGCCTACAATCAGGGTTTCCTAGATCGACCCATCGTAGATGAGTATGCCCTGATCTTGCAGGCTTGGCTTAAGCTAATATTGACTAGCTGGGAACCTCGAGGGTGTCAGTTTTTGGTTAAGTTAAGCCACGATATTGATTACGTTTATCGATTTCCAAACTGGATAGCAGCGCTCCGAATTTTTGCGAGGGACTTAGTCAAACGTCGTGATCCCGGGGCGGCGTGGAGGACCAGCGCGGAAGCCGCGATGGAGGCCATAGCTCCCAGATCAGGTGCCTATTTTCGGGGTATCCTTACCCTGGCGAGAATGTCTAAAACATATGGTTTGAGCAATGATGCTTTCTATTTTATGGCAGTTAATCCGGCTTCGCAGGATAGCAATTACAATCCTGCTTCTCCTTTGGTCAGCGAGTGTATTCAAGAATTACGTGAAGAAGGCTTTGAAATAGGCTTGCATGCCGGATATGACACGTTGAATAACCTACAGCGCCTGGCAGAAGAGAAAGCACGATTAGATGCCGTACTGGGCAGCGCCCAGTACGGCGGTCGCCAGCACTACCTGCGATTTCAGGTTCCCCAGACTTGGCGCCATTGGGATCAGGTGGGACTCGTTTATGATTCAACAATGGGATATGCTGACCACGAGGGATTTCGATGCGGCACCTGTCATGCCTTTCGCCCCTTCGATCTTGAGGAGGATCGCGAGCTAGATGTGTGGGAACAGCCTCTGATCGTCATGGATCAAACGCTGAAGGCATATCGAAGGCTTTCACCTGAGCAAGGCGAGGCTCAAATCTTGGAACTCGCCCAGCGGTGTAAACGGGTGGGCGGCACCTTCACGTTACTCTGGCACAACACCTCACTTAGTCGCGAGTGGCATCGCTGGAGGGACATCTATCAGCGGGTAGTCGCGAAATTGGCACAAATGCAAAGTGCAGCATCAATGTGAGGTTCGGATAGGACAAACAACCTCACATACTTGCTACTTTGAAAGGAGGGCAGCAGGTTAGCCCGCAGGCTAAGGTTTGCGGTACGCCGGGAAGCTCTAGGATTGCTAATAGTCGAGTTGGTGTCTGGCTTTGCTGATGTACGCTGGAAGCGCTTGAGCGGGTCAAGAAAACTGTTCAGTGAGGTCTTTACTTTGACTTTGTGGGCAGGCCTTTTCATTAGAGTTGTCTATACCTCAGCCTTCCTTGCTGCATATGACCCGATGCTGGCCCTGTTGCCGGGCGTCGTATTACTAGGTAGCGCCAAAGTATTAACTAATGAAATAGCCGAGCGGGGCTATCCGCATTCGCAGTCTCTAACTGAGTGAAAGGGCTTGAGTCATAATGAGCGTGAAATGGCCACAAGCGAGGCCGGTTCTGGTCACCGGGGCAGGTGGCTTCATCGGTAGCCACCTGGTAGAACGGCTGGTAGAGTCGGGAGCCAGAGTGCGTGCTTTTGTCCGCTACAATTCTCGTAATGATCGGGGAATGTTGGAACTGATACGAGAGGACCTATTGGATTCTGTAGAAGTGATCTCTGGCGACTTGCGCGACCCTCAAGCCGTAAGTGAGGCTTGCCGGGGGGTTGAAGTAGTCTTCCACCTGGGAGCGTTGATCGCTATCCCTTATTCGTATTGGCATCCGCGCGAGGTGGTCGAGGTTAACGTCTTAGGCACACTCAATGTGCTGATGGCTTGCCGTGCCTCGGGAGTAACAAGGGTCATTCACACCTCAACCAGTGAGGTGTATGGCACAGCGCAATACGTGCCAATTGACGAAAAACACCCATTGCAGGGCCAATCTCCCTATTCGGCCAGCAAGATCGGGGCCGATAAGTTGGCTGAAAGTTTTTACCGCTCTTTTGGTGTGCCGGTCTGTACTATTCGGCCGTTTAATACTTACGGGCCGCGCCAGTCGGCCCGGGCGATTATCCCGACTATTATTACCCAGGCGTTGACCCGGGAAGAAGTTCATCTGGGCGATTTGACGCCACGTCGCGATCTCACCTATGTGACCGATACTGCCGAGGGGTTTATTAAAATGGCGCAGGCTGGAGACGAAGTGTTAGGTAATGAAGTCAACTTGGGAACTGAGGCCGAAATCAGTATTGGCGAGTTGGCTCAGAAAATATTCCAATTGATGAAGCGCTCGCCGCGTATCGTCACTGACACCGAGCGAGTCCGGCCCACGAAAAGCGAGGTCTATCGGCTAAGAGCCGACACTGGCAAGGCCAAAGGGCTCATCGGCTGGTCGCCACGAGTCTCTCTCGAAGAAGGCCTGCGACGGACCATCGCCTGGATTCAGTCCAACCTGGACCACTATCGCCCAAGGGAGTATCAGGTATGAAAGCGGTTATCCTGGCGGGGGGCAAAGGTACCCGCCTGAAGCCTTATACGGCTGTCTTCCCGAAGCCGCTGGTGCCCATCGACGACATGCCCATCGTGGAAGTCGTACTCAGGCAACTTAAGTTCCACGGATTTAGTGAGGTGACTATGGCAGTTGGTCACCTGGCGGAGTTGTTGATGGCATACTTTGGCGATGGAAGCAAATTTGGGCTGAAAATTGAGTATTCTAAAGAGGAGAAGCCTTTGGGCACAACCGGACCATTGGCTTTGATCCCTGGGCTGACAGAGACCTTTTTAGTAATGAACGGCGATGTCTTGACCACGCTTGATTACGGTGACTTGTTCGCTTACCATAGACGAAAAGGTGCCATAGCGACTATTGCCATGCACGAACGCACTGTGAAGATAGATCTGGGTGTTGTTGAAACCGACACAGACAACGAACTGATCAACTACATTGAGAAACCCAGTTATCATTACCGGGTCAGTATGGGCATCTATGTTTTTGAGCCGGCCGTGTTGCGTTTCATTCGACCCGGCGAGCGGCTGGATTTTCCTGACCTGGTTCATTTGCTTTTGAGAAACAAGGAAAAGGTGGTAGGCTATCCCTACGATGGATACTGGCTGGATATTGGCCGGGCTGATGATTACGAACGGGCGGTTGAAGAATTCTCTCGCCTACGGGGCGAGTTCTTGAAGGAAAGCTCCCATGCAGTGGAATGTGCCGCTGGCGGATATTGATCTAGGAGAAGAGGAAATCAGCGCCGTCGTGCGCGTGTTGCGTTCGCGGTGGCTGACTATGGGCGAGATAACCCATGAGTTTGAGCAAGCCTTCGCCGCTTACGTGGGAGCCAAATATGCATTTGCTGTTTCCAACGGCACGGCCGCCCTGCACCTGGCTTACGCCGCCATAGGGCTAGGCCCAGGTGACGAAGTGATTCTACCATCATTGACCTTTGTGGCCACGGCTAACGCGGTGCTGTACACGGGTGCTGTACCTGTCTTGGCTGACATCGCCAGTCTGGAGGACCTGACCATTTCACCGCAGAGCATTGAAACCAGGATTACGCCTCGCACTAAGGCTATTTGTGTGATGCATTACGGTGGCTATCCATGCGCGATGGACAAGATTATGGACATTGCCCGATGCCAAGAACTATTTGTCGTAGAAGACGCTGCTCACGCACCTGGGGCAGAATTCCAAGGGAAGAAATGTGGTGACTTTGGCGATGTGGGCTGTTTCAGCTTCTTCTCCAACAAGAATATGACGGTCGGCGAGGGTGGCATGGTTACCACTAATCGCGATGACCTGGCTGAAAAGATTGGGCTGATGCGTTCGCATGGCATGACTACGCTCACGTGGGACCGTCATCGCGGTCATGCCCACAGCTACGATGTAGTTGCACTGGGGTACAATTACCGCCTGGATGAAGTGCGAGCGGCTATCGGTTTGCAACAACTCCAAAGATTGCCGGCTAATAATCAACGCCGCGCTGAAATAACAGATAACTATCGCCGTGTCTTGGAAACTGCACCTTTCTTGAAGGTGCCCTTTGGAGCTTCCCGTGGGCAGCCCTCTTTTCATCTCTTGCCTGTCATTTTGGATACCAATATAGACCAGGTAGCTTTTATCCAAAAAATGAAAGCTGCTGGCATCCAAACCAGCATCCACTATCCTCCGATCCATCAATTTAGCTACTATAGAGAGCGTTTTGAACAGAAGCAGGGCTTTCTCCCACTGACTGAGGAAGTGGGGCGGCGAGAGGTAACACTTCCTCTTTATCCTGGAATGACCGACAAGCAATTTCAACTTGTGATCCGCGCAGTGCAGGAAGCAATGAGGGAGTACTGAATGGCGCGTAAGGTGCTGATAGTCGCTTATTACTTCCCTCCTCTCGGCGGTGCGGGTGTGCAGCGGACGCTCAAGTTCATTAAGTATTTGCCAGAATTTGGCTGGCAGCCGGTGGTGTTGACTGCAAAGGTCAAAGGTCTTTACCTGAGCGACTCATCCCTGGAAAATGAGATAGCCGCTAACGTTTCCATCCATCGCACGCCAGCCTTATTGTTTCCATCATGGCTGCCATGGCGCCTCCGAAAGTTTGTGGCACGTTGGCTGCTGGTGGTAGATGAGCAATTGGGCTGGCTGCCCTACGCGATAGCTCAGGGGCGGAAGATTATCAAACATAGTGACATCGATGCGATTTATACCACCTCAGCCCCTTACACTACCCACCTGATTGGATTGCGGCTCAAACGGCAAAGTGGCCTCCCCTGGGTGGCAGACTTCCGTGACCCTTGGGTAGGGAACTTCTCTAATACGTTTCCCTCACCGCTTCACAAGCAGATTGCGCAGCGACTGGAATACCGAGTCTCACAGGCAGCAGAACGCGTCATAGTGGTCAGCGAGCCGATGCGGCAGGCCTTGCTGGCGCGCCATTTCCTTGCACCTGAGCGTGTGTATACCCTGCCTAACGGCTATGACCGGTGCGACTTCGAGGATGTCCAAGCCTTGGGCCAGAGAGATGATCAGTTGGTCATGGTTTATACCGGCTCTTTTTATGGGCCGCAAACTCCCATTTATTTGTTGCAGGGGCTCCGAGTTGTACTTGACGCTGGTCGCGTCTCTCGTCACAAAGTGCAGTTGCGCTTGATTGGGAATATAGGCCAAGCCACCCGGAAGCAAATCGAAGCGTTGGGTCTGGTCGACACGGTGCAGGTTACTGGATATCTTCCTCATCGCCAGAGCATAGGACATCTGCTAGGAGCAGATTTGTTGGTGCTAGTGGTTGGCTCAGGACCCGGGAGCGAAGCAGTACTCACCGGCAAGATTTTCGAGTACCTGGCTGCGGGCAAGCCCGTCTTGGCGTTAACTCCGCCCGGAGTAGCCGCGGACCTGATACGTGAAGCCCAGGCAGGAGTAGTTGTAGATCCAGAGGATGTCACGGCCATTGCCAGTCAAATCACCGCCATTTACGAGGCATGGCAACGATGTGAACTGAAGATAACAGGTGACCAGAACGTGATAGCTCGGTATGATCGCCGCCTTCTAACAGGACAATTGGCTCGCGTTTTGGATGAGGTAGCAAAATGAGCGATGAGATTGCCCGGATCCGACACGTCTATAATGCCCGGTATAGCCAGGCTCCGGGCGATTATGCTTACATCTGGCACGCGCGCAATCCCATCTCGTATACCTATCGTCAGACTCGAGAGCGTGCAATCATCAAGCTGCTCAACTCTAACAACATCAAATTAGAAGAAGCTAAGATTCTTGATGTTGGCTGCGGCAGTGGGGACTTCTTGCGATTTGCTGCCTCATTGGGTGCTGCGCCGCACAATCTTCATGGCGTGGACTTGATGGAGAGGAGAATTGAAAGTGCGCGCGTTCTATGTCCGTCTGGCGTCTATCTATCCGTCCAAGATGCACGGTGTCTTTCATTTGAAGCCCATAAGTTCGACATAATTAGCCAGTTTACCGTTTTCTCGTCCATCCTTGACGATGCGACGCAGCGCGACGTGGCGGCTGAGATGGGCCGCGTCTTAAAGTCGGGCGGATTGTTACTTTGGTACGATATGAAGAATCGCTATGCACCCACAAGTGATACACAGGGGATCACTAGCGCACGCCTGAGCGAACTTTTTCCAGGCTACGTGCCTCTCGGTCAGAAACTGCTGCATCACCGCTGGATCTCTCGCTTGGCGCGTCGCTCTTGGTTGTTGTGCGAGCTAATTGAGCGATTGCCGGGTCTGCCGCACACCCATATTCTGGCACTGCTAAGGAAACCATGAAGCTGTGTTTCATTGCTAATCCTAATTCATTTCATACTCGTCGTTGGCTGACCTATTTTGCCGGCCGAGGGCATGAAGTTCACCTAATTGGCGAACATCGGCCCAAAGTCCCATTTGCCGAAATCACCGTCCATGATCTGACTGCGATAATCGACGTACGTAAAGTGCGCTACTTATTCTGGCCTATGGTCGTGCACCGACTCGTGCACAGTTTACAGCCAGAGATATTGCATGCTCACCAAGTTACCAGCGCTGGGTGGTTGGGTTGGGCTGCTAGTTATCACCCATTTGTGGTTACACCTTGGGGATCTGATATCTACCAACACGCACAACGATCGCGCCTGGCACATTGGCTGGCGCAGCGCGTCCTGAGTAATGCCGATCTCGTGACGGCCGACTCGGCTGACTTACTGGCTCACGCTATTGACTTAGGCGCTGATCCGGTTCGTAGCCATATCATCCAATGGGGCGTAGACTTGACGACTTTCTCGCCAGCGGATGACTGTGCTGCGTTGCGCCACCGGTTGGGCCTGGGAAATGGGTTTGTCATCCTCAGCCCTCGAGCCATGCGTCCTATCTATCGGCACGATGTAACCCTGGAAGCGATCAATACCGTGCGTCAGGCGAGGCCGGATGTGACTTTTATCTTTCGGGATTACAGTGCCGACCCGCCTGACTACGCGGCACGACTTGAGAAACGTGCCCAGGCTCTGGGTGTTTCCGACATCATACGCTTCATAGGCCCAACTGCCCGATATGAGGACACGGCCAATTTATATCGTATCGCTGACGTGATTGTCTCTGTGCCTATTTCTGATGGAACACCTGTCTCAGTCCTTGAAGCCTTCGCCTGTGGCACGCCGGTTATCGCCAGTGACCTGCCCTCGCTACGCGAGTGGATCATCGATGGCGAAAGCGGTCTGCTCGTACCTGTGGGCGATGCAGATGAGCTAGCGCATGCCATTATCCGCCTGTTGAGCGACCGCCGATTGCACAATCATATTCGTGAGCGGGCACTGGAAATCGTTAGAAGTCGTGCGGATCATGCAATTTGGATGTCCAAGATGGAAACATTGTATCAGAATATGACGTGATCCTTCTCACCGTCCACGACCGGGATGAGATCAAGGACGACGCCACGATTCTCGGGGTATTGGATGCGAAATTATGTCCAATCTTATGAGGTACTGTATACCAATTTCTGGTCGACGATGACCTGCGCAAGCAGTTGCGACACAATGCGCTTATCCTCTGCCAGGAGAAGGACGTCAGAAAACGGATCGAACAGGCCGAAGCCTTATACCAGGGACTGGTTCAGAAGCCATGCTGCATATAGTCCATCTAACTACCGTTCATCTTCCGTTTGACACTCGTATTTTTGAAAAAGAATGCCGCACTTTGGTCCAGGCGGGCTATCGCGTCTCGTTGATTGCTCCGCATACGACCCAGGAAGTGGTAGATGGAGTGGAAGTCATACCCATTCCCCGTTTTAAACGTCGTCTGGCGCGGGTCACGCGGGTAACGTGGGGTATGGCCGCTCTCTACCAGACTGCCCGCCGGCTGCACGCTGATGTCTATCACTTTCACGATCCGGAACTGATGCCTGTGGGAATCCTGTTGAAGAAGAGGACGCACGCGGCTGTAATATACGATGTGCATGAAAACTATCCCACTAACTTGCGGGCCAAAGAGTGGTTGGCTGGTCCTTTGCGCCGGATAGCTCCTTGGATGGCCGAGAGACTCGAAAACACCACGGCGACTGTAGTGGATGGCATAGTGGCAGCCACCAACCACATCGCAAAGCGGTTTCCAGCTAACAAGACTCGCGTGGTCAAAAATTACCCCCTGTTGACTGCGATGTGGTCGTCTGGGGACGATCAGCGTCTCTACGACGGGAACCACGCTATAATCTACACCGGCGGGATGACTGACCACCGGGGTATTTCTCAGATCGTCCAGGCACTGAGCTACGTGAGGAACTCCCGGGCGAAGTTGCTACTTTTGGGTGGACACGTTCATCGTGAAACGGCTCAAACAGTACGAAACTTGCCCGGCTGGCAGCGCGTGGATTATCAGGGCCAGGTACCGTACCAGACCATGTACCAGTATTTGCGCGAGGCCGCCGTAGGTTTGGTATGCAATCAGCCTGTCTATGATTATGACCGGGCGCTGCCCAATAAATTGTTCGAATATATGTCCGCTGGCTTGCCAGTCGTCGCGTCGAACTTTCCTGATTGGGTGGAAATTGTGGCCGGCAATGAATGTGGCGTGACAGTCGATCCGACATCGCCGGAAGAAATCGCTGAAGCCATCGACTATCTCCTTGATCACGGCGACGTGCGGCGCAGGATGGGGGGGAACGGCCGGAAAGCTGTTGTCGAAAAGTACAATTGGGAGCGCGAGAGTTTGAATCTGCTTGGTCTGTATCGCGAGGTGTTAGGCTGATGTTGAATGTCACCAGAGTATTGGTTTTGTCTCCGCACACAGACGACGGGGAGTTCGGCTGTGGAGGCACATTGGCCAAGCTCCGAGAGCGAGGTGCGACAATCTACTATGCCGCTTTTTCTATCTGCGAAGCATCAGTGCCTGAACAATTTCCTCGCGATATCCTGGCCACCGAAGTTCAGAAAGCGGGCCGGGTTCTTGGCATTGACCGGGATCGTTTGTTAGTGTACCGGTATCCTGTGCGGCACTTTCCACAGTATCGTCAGGACATACTAGAGGATCTGGTACGCATCCATCGCGAGGTTGAGCCTGAACTGATATTCGTACCCTCGGCTGATGATGTTCATCAAGATCACCAAGTCATCTATCAGGAAGGCGTGCGTGCCTTCAAGCAGAAAAGTGTCCTGGGATACGAATTGCCCTGGAATCATACTACCTTTACGTCGTCTGCATTTGTTCATTTAGAGAAGACACATATCCAGAAGAAATGGGCTGCCCTGCGCCAGTATGAGTCTCAATCTCATCGGAGCTATTGGAGCGAGGACTTCATTACTAGCCTGGCACGGGTGAGGGGGGTCCAAACTGGCACAGATTATGCAGAAGCCTTCCAGGTAATTCGTTGGACAATCAAGTAGGGAAATTGAACCTCCATGGTCAAAATGATCCTTATTGGCGGCACAGGTCGCAGCGGTACCAGCATTGTCAAGGAAATACTGGCCAACCATCATGATGCCAGCAGTCTGCCATTTGAGTACCGGTTTATCATCGACCCGGATGGTCTGGTGGATTTTTACACCAGCTATACCGCTGCCTGGTCTCCCTACATGGCCGATAGGCGGCTGAAGCGTTTGGAACGCTTGCTCAATGATCTCACCCATGAGCCACTATGCCACAGAGTGCTCGGTCATCTCATACACTGGTCGAATCCGTCGGGTCGAATTCTGACGCCCAGAGCTTACCATGGCTGGAAGTTGAAGTGCCATCTGCCGAATTTTGAGTCCCACGTTCAGAACCTGATGTCACGGCTCGTCGAGTTTTCTTTTTCAGCATCCTGGGTTGGAACTGAAAGCTACCAACTCTTTCCTCACATCTACCATGCTCCACCGCAAACCAGGGAGGAACTGGCTCAAGTTCTAGGGGACTTTGTTCGAGACGTCATAGGTGATCTGCTAAAAGAGGCCGGCGCCACGTTTTTTGTCGAAGATAATACCTGGAATATCTTCTTTGCTCGAGAGATCATTGCCATGTTGCCGGAGGCTAAGATCATCCACGTCTATCGAGATCCGCGCGATGTGGTCGCCTCCTTCAGTCAACAACGATGGTCGCCAGCAAATAAGGAGCAGGGCGCATACTGGTATCGGGCGATGATGGTACACTGGTTTGAGGTACGAGCCGACCTGCCCCGAGGGAGTTACTACGAGCTGCGGCTGGAAGATTTGGTAGCCAACCCGCGGGCAGAGTTGCGAGCCGTTTGCGAGTTCGCCGATATTCCTTTCAGTGAAGCGATGTTGGAAATAGACCTCGGCCATTCACACAGCGGGCGTTGGAGGAAAGAGTACAGCTACGAAGAAAGCATCCTGGTTGGAGATATCCTTGGCAATGTCCTTGATGAGTTAGGATACGATTAGAAACTTGAAGGAGTCTACGACAACCGATACCTGTCGGCTGCTGCTTTTTCAGTGCTGACCATTTGTTGAAGCGTATGAAAGTGATAAACGAATTGGAACTCAAATGCGAATTCTGTTCCTGACATCGCGCGTGCCATATCCACCTGACCGCGGTGATCGGTTGCGAGCCTTCAACTTCATCAAGCATCTTTCCCGGGAACACGACTTGAGCTTGGTATCATTTATCGCCCAAGACTATGAGCGTGAACACTTGGCAATTTTGCGCAACTATTGTCAGGACGTGCGCGTGGTTATGAAGAGTCGGTATCGCTCAGCAACCACTGTATTCGGCAACTTATGGCGCTCTGATCCTCTGCAGGTGCTTTATTATCGCTCCGAGGTGATGCAGCAGTTGGTGGACGAAATGTTAGGCAGGGCTCACTTTGACGTGGTCTACATACATCTATTCCGAATGGCACCCTATGTGATGGATCATACCGAGCCTTATCGCATTGTGGACTTGACCGATGTTATCTCGAAGGAGATCGACCGTTCCCTGCCCTACCGGGGATTAGTCTCTCGCTTAATTTACGGGATAGAGAAACCACGGATTGCACGCTACGAACAATGGGTAGCCCGGACCTTTGAAGAGGTCTGGTTGATTTCTGAAGCAGATCGAAAAATCCTGGCCGCCTGCTGCCCGACGTCGAACGTTCGAGTCATTACCAACGGCGTCGACTTGGAGCACTTCTTCCCAATCGACCAACCACCCGAGCCGAACGGCTTGGTTTTCGTCGGACACTTAGGCGTCTTCCACAATGTAGATGCAGCCATCTACCTTGTGCGAGACATTCTGCCCCTGATACAACAACGGGTCCCGGATTGTACGCTGAAAATCGTGGGGGCTGACCCAGGTCCCAGTGTACGGCGGCTAGCCCAAGTTCCGGGAGTAAGTGTGACTGGTTTTGTTCCTGACCTCAACCCTGTTCTAAACGAATCGTCCGTTTTTGTCGCGCCATTGCGCTTTGCCGCGGGCGTTCAGAATAAAGTGTTGGAGGCAATGGCAGCGGGTCGGCCTGTCGTGACGACAACGGTGGTCAACGATGGACTGGGAGCGCGCGCAGGGGAGGATATACTGGTTGGTGATGATGCCCCCACCATAGCGGACCAGATCGTCGCTCTGCTGCAAGACAAACGGCGCCGGGAACAGATTGGACAGAGGGGGTTGCTATTTGTTCGACGCCAGTACAGATGGGATTATGTTCTCGAACGAATGCGGAATATCGAGAAGCGGCTAGGAGCGTGAGCGTGAAACAGCCGAAAGCATAATAAAGAGATGGACATGGATACGTTCAGGAGAATTGCCTCTGTCCCGCATTTTCAGCGATCGCCTTACCACGATTTGGATATAGACGCAACGCTCAATTACATGCTGAAACGATACATTGAGCCGATGAAAAGTTATGTGGATATCGCACGGCTGACGCTTTTTGACTGTGGTGCCGGATATGGCTGGCTATCCTTTGCGTACTTAATAAACGGCGGTCGGCGAGCGATTCTGTGCGATATTGACTGTGACCGCCTGGATGCAGCACAACAGATTGCAGCTATTTTGGGCCTGGAAGAGCGGTGTACGTTCATATGCAGCCCCATGCAGGACATTCAATTGCCGGATAGAAGCGTCGACATTTTCGTAAGTGTCGAAACCTTAGAGCATGTCGGTGACCGGAATATCGATGCTTGTGTGGAATTGATGGCTTCTGCCACTCGGAAATTAATCATCTTAACCACACCGAATAAACTGTTTCCTATTATAATGCACGACACAAAGGTCCCATTTGCTCATTGGTGGCCGCCGGGGATTAGAAAACACTATGTTCGTCTGTTCGGGAAGGTCGATGGTGTAGGCAATGATTTTGTCTGGCCATGGCGGCTGCGACCTATTAATCGTCACTTTAAGCCTGTATCTACTGTGCTTACGTTTCCTTCGGTAGAAGCATGGGAAGCATCCTATCCTTTTCAAAGCCCCTACGGCATAAAAGATCGGTGGCGCACTCATCCTCCGCTTGCTTTAAAGATTGGCTACACGCTTCTATCCAAACTGTTGCGTCATCACTCGTACATGCTTTCACCCAATCTGTGCCGCGTTTGGATACGGAAGGAGGAAGTCACGCAGGATGGCTGAGTTAAGTGGTATGCCGCCCCCAATGGGCCAGTTTAGAGCCTTCGAGTGAATCACCGGTCCATTCACTTGATTTTTCAGAGGTTTGGGGTAAGATGGGTAAGTTAAACGGCTACTTCCACCGACAAGAGGTCGCATTGTGAGAATCCTGATCACCGGCGGCGCCGGGTACATTGGATCAAACCTGGTGGACGCGCTGATGGCTGAAGGCCATCACGTTTTTGTCATTGACAATCTGTTCACCGGAAAGATTGACAACATCCGCCATCACCTGGGCCACGAACGGTTTACTTTCGTCAATGATACCATTCTCCATCTTGAGACGGTGGAGAGCTTGGTGCGCCAGGCGGACATGATTTATCATCTGGCGGCCGTTGTTGGGGTTAAGCACGTTATCGAAAACCCGTTGCAAGGCATCCTGACCAACGTGCGCGGCACCGAAATTGTGCTGGAACTGGCCTACAAGTACTGGGTAAAGACTGTCATCGCTTCCAGTTCTGAAGTATATGGCAAGTCTGAGCGGGTGCCGCTGGCCGAAGAAGATGACAGCATTTTAGGGCCGACGGCGGTCGGCCGGTGGTCCTATTCTCTGGCCAAAGCCATTGACGAGCACCTGACTTTCATCTACTACGGGCGGGGCCTGCCGGTTAGCATCGTCCGCTATTTCAATTCATATGGTCCCCGCTTGGATCCGAATGGCTACGGCAGCGTGGTCGCTCGCTTTATCAACCAGGCGCTCGATGGCCGGCCCATCACCGTCTTTGACGATGGGCGCCAGACCCGTTGCTTCACTTATATTGACGACACGATTCGAGGCACTTTGCTGGCAGGTAGCCTGACACAGGCTGAGGGCAAGGCTTTCAACATCGGTAACAACCGTGAGACCTCGATCCTGGATCTGGCTCAGGCAGTGCGAGATGCCGTGAATCCAGAAGTCGAAATCAAACACGTTCCCTACACACAGGCTTACGGGGCTCGTTTCGAGGAGACACGTCGGCGGGTCCCTGATACGCGCCGGGCGCGTGATTTGTTGGGTTTCCAGGCGGAAATCGCCCTGGAGGAGGGCCTATCGCGTACCGTAGATTGGTTCCGTAAGCAGAGACCCGTCGGGTGATATGGGAGTTCATGAAGGATATTCGATGCAAACCAAATTAAGCCTCTTTTGTGAGAAAGTCATCGAAGCCGGCTGGTTGGCAGTTCTCATACTGGTGCCGGTCTTTTTCAACATTTATTCGGCCCGAACCTTCGAGCCAGACAAGCTCACCTTGATGCGCTCAATTGCGCTGGTGATGGCCCTGGCGTGGTTGATCAAGGTGGCTGAAGTCGGATTCGGACGAGTTGAATCGGGTAGCAGCGGCGAGACAACAGATGGAGCGGCTACTATTGCCGCACGGCGCCGTGTCCGCAAGTTGTTGGATGCCCCGCTCTTTCTGCCGACGTTGCTGCTGGTATTTGCTTACATCGTGAGCACAATCTTCTCGATCAGCCCCAAAGTTTCCTTGTGGGGATCGTATCAGCGCTTACAGGGAACGTACACAGCTCTTTCTTATATCATCATCTTTGCCTTAATGGCGACTCACCTGCGTACCCGGGCGCAGGTTGACCGGCTGGTGACCACGGTGATTCTCACCAGCCTGCCGGTGGGGCTTTATGGCATTATCCAACACTATGGCCTGGATCCACTGCCTTGGGCCGGGGATGTTACCCGGCGCGTGGCCTCAAATTTGGGCAATGCTATATTTGTCGCCTCGTACCTGATCATGGCCATCCCTTTGACGCTGGCCCGTTTGCTCGACTCGATGTCGGCCATCTTGAATGAAGAGGAAGCATCGTGGGGACATACCGTGCTGGCGGCCGTTTACATTTTTATCCTGGCGGTAGATCTCATCACCGTGCTTTTCAGCAAAAGCCGGGGGCCGCTGCTGGGACTGCTGGCCGGGACTTTCTTCTTCGTATTCCTGGGGTTGCTGGCCTTGTATCGCCGGAGTGAGGTAACAGGCTTCATCAAGGCCGGCGATGGTCTGCGCAGTCTGTTGGAGACATTTGCTCTCATAGGTTTGGGTGGTGTTGTGGGCGTAGCCTGGTTTAGAATGACGGGGCCGCTGGTTGTGGGACAGACCAGCCTGGATTTGTGGCCTCTGGTGGCAGTTGGCATCTTCCTGGGAGTGCTTGCCAATGTGTTGATCATTGCCCTACGGGTCGCCCTGCGCAGCGGCTGGTCACGGCTTTGGCTGAATTGGGTGTTGCTGGCTGTTTTTATGGCTGGGTTCCTCGTCTCGCTAAATGTGCCGGAATCGCCCTTCATTGCTTTGCGTTCGCTGCCAACGGTGGGCCGATTGACCCAACTCTTCCAGCCGGAGGAAGGTACTGGCCGGGTGCGAGTGCTCATTTGGGATGGCGTGCTAAAACTGATAGCGCCCCACGAGCCGCTAGGCATCCCGGGTGAATTTTCCGATCGCTATGATATCATACGTCCACTGATCGGCTATGGTCCCGAGTCAATGTTCAATGCGTTTGCCAAGGTCTACCCCCCCGAGCTGGCCCACGTGGAAAAGCGAGGTAGTTCCGCCGACCGCTCGCACAACGAAACGTTCGATTCTCTGGCCATTATGGGGGTTCTCGGCTTTATTGCTTACTATTTCCTGATGTTCAGTCTCTTCTACTATCTGCTTAAAGCAGTGGGGTGGATTCCCGATGATGCAGCACGGCGCCGGTTGTTGGCGCTGTTGGGCGTGGGCGGTGTGTTAGGGGGCATCATTCCACGCCTGGTAGTGGGAGATTTTGTCTTTTCCGGATTGGGCTTACCGGCGGGGATATTGTTGATGATATTGGTGTATCTTGTCTGGCAAGCATTGCTGGGAGCAACGGAATTGGGGCAGGAGGATAGTGGAGGAGATCAGAGTGAGGCATCTCCTCAAGGGGTAAGCAGCCGCGAGATGTTGCTGCTGCTGGGTGTCTTCATGGCTTTGGTGGCGCACTTCGTCGAGGTTCACTTTGTTTTCTCCATCGCAGCCACTTACGTATATTTTTGGGCTTACGCCGGGGTGGTGGTCGCCTGGATGCGCGGGTTTTCTGAGGCAGGACAGCCATTCGCCGTTGCTGAAGAGAGGACCGGGCTGGACGATGCGGGGTCTGTACCTCAACCTGCTGAGCGCTCCACACGCAAGCGCCGCCGCCGGCGGCGGAAGCCAGCTTCCCTGGGGACGAACGGCGCATCGGCACCGGCGGCCACGAGAATCCTGCAGGTTGAGGACTGGGAGACCTGGCTGGGTGTTCTGGGGCTGATGATGGCTATCATCTTGATCGCGATGATCTTTGACTTTGTCACTGTGCAATTCGATATCACACGCGGCAACTTCAGTATGATCTGGATGTTCGCCATCACCTGGGGGTTAGGGCTGGCGGTGGCGCTAGGAGAGGTTGCCATCCGTAAACCGATCTGGCAAAAGCCCATCAATTGGGGGCGGGCTCTGCTCCTTTACGTCGTCATCTCTCTGGGGTACACCCTCTTTTACTTGATGGTCCATCGCTGGCAAATACGGCCGCGAAACGTGTCGGCCGCCGACCCAATCCAGGCAGCTATCAAAGGAGCTAATGTCTTTACCGGCGCATTTATTCTGTTTTACGTATTTGTGGGGTTGCTTTTGTTGCTTACAGCGGCGATGTTGGCGATACCTTTCTTCCGGCGGCAACAGCTTACCTGGCGCGTCAGCAACTGGTGGCTGTATCCGGTCCTGATCCTGGCGGCAGGTGTGGTTATTCTGACCAAAAACGTAGACGTAGTGCGTGCTGATATGTACCTCAAGCAAGGCGAACAATATCGCGGCCAGGGGGAATACGATCGCGCCATTGCGCTGCACAAACGGTCAATTCAGTTCGATTCTGACGAAGATTTCTATTATCTTATGCTGGCATTAGACTATCAGCTTAAGGGGCAAGACAATCGTATCTCTGGCGAAGAGCGCGCACGAGCCTGGGCAGAGGGAGAGCGGGTTGCCATCCAGGCGCGCGAGATCAATCCTTACAACCCTGATAACACCGGCAACATGGGGCGCTACTATTTCACCTGGGCGCAGCTCACGTCATCCAGTGATCCCCAGCGCCCCATCCGGTTCCAGAAGGCGCTGGAGTTTTTTGAAAAGGCGACCGTACTCGCGCCTCAAAATGTCGTTTACTACAATCTATGGGCAAACACTTATTACGTTATGGGGCAGTTTGATCAGGCGGAAAAGATACTCCAGATTTCAGTCGCGTTGGATCCTGAGTTTGACCAGACCCAAATGCTGTTGGGTGACACCTACGCTGCTATGAAGCGGCCGGTAGAGGCGGTCAAGGCGCACCGCAAAGCCATTCTGTTGTCACCTGCTGCCTTTGCTGATCAGTTTCTCGATCAACGTCTCGACTTCTATCTGTCGGTCTCGCAGACACCAGCGAGCTCAAGCACAACTGGAGCAGGCCAAGGCGTGACTCCCATACAAGGAATCATATCCGCTTTTGAAGAAGCGCAGTCTTTGCGTCCCAATGATGTCTTGATCCCACGCACGTTAGGGCATATCCACGCCCGGATGGGTGATTACCAGAACGCCATCGCTTACTACGAACAGGCTATCACGATGGGCGACGACAGCGTGCAGACGGCGTTGGCCCTAGCTAACACGTATTTGAGCATGAAGGATTATCAGACGGCAGCAAGTGCTTACCAACGTGTGCTTCAGGTGGATCCCCAAAACGTACAAGCGCACAGCAATTTGGGCTATGTCTACGCACAACTAGGGCGACGGGACGAGGCGATTCAGGAAAACCTCCAGGTGTTGCAGATCAACCCAG